>CALMND010000352.1 GCA_937868565.1 uncultured Bacteroidota bacterium
GCTCACCATTTCAAAAGAAAAATTTAAAAAAAGATGCCGCATGGATGAACAGGCACAACGCAATTTTCAGTACTTTTTTGATAAAAATCAAACTGTTGTCGGAGTCATGGGTCATTGTGGCAACTGGGAGTGGGGTGCAATTTCACATCAAGTATATTTTTCGCGAATGATTACTGGCGTTTATCACCCCCTATCCAATAAAAATTTTGATGATTTCATGCTTAAACTGCGTGGCCGTTTTGGTGGCGATATTGTGGCCATGAACCATCTCTTAAAAAGGCTTATTTCTCTTAAACAACAAAACATATCTACTACTATTGGCCTCATCGCCGATCAAACTGCACCACCAGAAAGTGCTTTTTGGACAACTTTTTTAAATCAGGATACTGCTATTTTTAATGGGCCGGAAAAACTTGCCAAAAAGTTTAATTACCCGGTCATTTTTTTAAGTGTCAAAAAAATAAAAAGGGGGTATTACCAAATCGATACGCGCATTATTAGTGAAACTCCTGCAATTCACCCGGAAGGGGAACTGTCGGAATTACACGTAAGAGAACTTGAAAAAAATATCCGCGAGCAACCTTTTAATTGGCTTTGGAGTCATAGAAGATGGAAACACAAGAAGCCGGTGAATATGTAAGCTATAACAATCATTTTTATATCTTTAACGTTAGATTCAATCATATCATGACAGATTTCTCAAAACACAAATTCGGAACCAGAGCTATTCATTCAGGAGCGGAAGCTGATCCAACTACCGGGGCTATTATGACTCCCATTTATCAGACAAGTACCTACGTTCAGGAATACCCTGGTAAACACAAAGGATACGCCTATGCCCGAGGCAAAAATCCTACGCGGGAAGCGTTGCAAAAAAATATTGCTTCGCTCGAAAATGGAAAACACTGTTTGTGTTTTAGTAGTGGAATGGGCGCTATTGATGCTGTTATTAAGCTCCTGAGGCCCGGAGATGAAGTTATAACCGGTGATGATTTATATGGCGGAAGCTACCGCATGTTTACCAAAGTTTTTGCCAATTATGGAATTAAATTTCATTTTATAAACATGATTGATGCGACTAATATTGAAAAATATATTAATTCTAATACGCGTTTAATCTGGGCTGAGACACCCACCAATCCTACTATGCAGATTATTGATATTGCAGCTTGCGCTAAAATAGCAAAACTGCATGGCCTGATACTCGGGGTTGATAACACTTTTGCATCGCCTTATCTGCAAAATCCTTTGGCATTAGGCGCACATATTGTGATGCATAGTGTAACCAAATATCTTGGTGGACATAGTGATGTAGTAATGGGGGCATTAATATTGAACGACGATAAACTATTCGAACAATTAGCGTTTATTCATAATAGTTGTGGAGCAACTCCCGGCCCTATGGATAGTTTTTTGGTAATGCGCGGTATAAAAACCCTCCATTTGCGAATGGAGAGACATTGTTTTAATGGAAGAAGGATTGCGGAGTATTTAAATTCACATCCAAAAATTGAAAAAGTTTATTGGCCAGGATTTGTTAACCACCCAAATCACGATGTTGCGAAAAAACAGATGCGGGATTTCGGAGGAATGATTTCTATTGTTCTAAAAGATAAAAGCATTGAAAACACTTTCAAACTGGCCTCATCATTTAAAGTATTTTCTCTGGCTGAAAGTCTTGGAGGCGTGGAGTCATTAATAAATCATCCTGCAACGATGACCCATGCCTCCATTCCAAAAGAAGAGAGAGAAAATGCCGGGGTAGTAGACAACTTGCTAAGATTAAGTGTTGGGGTTGAGGATGTCGAAGATCTGATTGATGATTTAAAACAAGCATTAGCCTGAACGAACTAACCCTTGTTCGGGGGATTGTTTATTTCCCTTTACTTTCATATATTTACGTGAGGTAAAACAACATGAGGAATATTATTACTTTTATTTTATTTATTGCAAGCAACCTAATTACCGCGCAAATTTATGTTTGTAAAGAGGGTAATACTAAATTTACTTCAGAAGCACCCTTGGAACTCATTAAGGCGCAAAGTAATAAAACATCTGGTGTGGTTGATTGCGCTACTAAAAATGTAGCTTTTTCTATTGATGTGAGCAGTTTTGATGGGTTTAATAGTGAGCTTCAGAAAGAACACTTTCTTGAAAATTACTTGGAAACCGAAAAATATCCCAATGCAACTTTCAAAGGTAAAATAATTGAAAATGTTGATTTTACAAAAAAAGGAGTGATCAACGTCAGAGCCAAAGGCATTCTGTTAATACATGGCGTTTCTAAAGAAAAAATTGTTAAAGTCCAACTCACTATTAAAGATAAGGAAATTTTTACCGAGGCTGAATTTGAGGTTCCGTTGGACGAACACAACATTAGGGTTCCAAAGGTCGTCAACCAAAAAATTGCTTCCGTTATTACTGTAGAAGTTAAAGCCACTCTAAAACCGAAAGCATAGTTCATAAAATGCTTAAACAGTTAAAAATAACTTTCGTTTTATTTTGCTGTTTTCTTTATAGCTTTTCCCAACTCCAAGTCCGTAATTATTTTTCATTTAGCGGTAAAAAAGATATTGCGGTAAATGTCATAGCACAAGATCTTGACGGTTACTTGCTTCTAGGAACGAATGACGGGGTTTATAGGTTCGACGGGAAAGTCAGCAAAAAAATCGTATCGATAAAATCTGAAATTACCTCGCTTTTTGTGGACGGCACCAATCTAATATGGATAGGTACAAGATCCGGGAAGGTATACAACTTTTCCGGAAAAAAATTAGATTCTTTAGCCTTTTCAAAGAGTCCCAATCAAGAAAAAATAACTGATTTTTATGAATCCAAGTCGGGCATTTGGATTGGAACTTATGGAAATGGATTGTACCTGTATCATGAAAAAAAACTAGAGCATTATACATCTGAAAATGGGCTTAGCGACAACGTGATTTACAATTTTACGGGTGACGGTGCTCAAAAAATTTGGTGTGGAACAGATGCCGGAATAACGCAATTCGACTTCAGTAACAAAAACAAACCCCTATTCTCAATTATTTCAAATGAAAAGGGTTTGCCAGACAATATAGTAAGACATGTAAGTTTTTTTGAAGGCAGACTTCTTGTCGCCATGCAAGACTCAGGTGTAATTGAGTTTAACATTAGGAATCAATTGTTTGCGAGAATTAATAAATTGACTAACCACCTTTTTGGCCCGGCTTTGAGCGCCTCTATGGAGCACGCCGGCAAAATAACTGTCGCCAATGAAAAAAACTGCCTTATGCAACTCGTTAACGGTGTACTTTACACCTACCCGTATCAAGAATATATACAAAATTCGAGCATTAACCACATGTTTGTGGATCGAGCAAAACAAATTTGGGTTGCTTCAAAAAAAGGAATAACACAATTTGTCGAAACCCGCTTTAACGTTATAAATAAGGCTGTCGGCTTATCAGATGAGAAAATACTAGCAGTAGCAGTTGACGATAATCAACACGTTTGGGTTGGCACTACAAAAGGAGTCAGTATCCTCGAAAACGCCGGTGGTGGAAGTTTAAAAGAAATTAACGTGGGTGGCCTTGACAAATATACTATTTCATGCGCCACAAAAGCACCAGATGGGGCTATTTGGTTCGGAACTTACGGTAATGGAATTATTGTAATGAGCTCAGAAAACAAAATTAGTATCGTTTTAAACTCCAAAGATGGTAAGCTCACAAACGATAACATTAGCAATATTTTTTTTACCGACAAAAACGTAGTCTATATATCAACTCTTGGGGGTGGTTTGCTAAAAGCTAGGTTTGAACGGAATGGAATTTATGAATCATTCAATGTAGAAAAAAAATACATGGAAAAAGATGGCCTGGGCAACGACTATATTTATTCTGCCGTTGAGACTCAAGATGGAAAACTTTATGTGGCAACCGACGGAGGAGGACTTAACGTGCTTGAGCACGGCAAATTTACCAACTTAGCAAAAAAATTCTCACTTAATTCCAACACCTTTTTTTCGTTATGCTTGGATAAGTTTAATAACCTTTGGGCGATTTCCAATGAAGATGGAATTATTAAATACGATGGCAAATCCATTAAATCGTTTAACCTTTCCAGTGGTTTAAGAGATTTGCAACCTCAGCAAATTATTGCAGTTGACAACACTATTTTTTCTATTAATAACAAAGGAATTGATTACACTCTTTCCCTACACGACGCTCTTCCGATCTCGGAAGAGCGTCGTGTAG
>CALMND010000353.1 GCA_937868565.1 uncultured Bacteroidota bacterium
AACGACATTGCCAATTCAGTTTCATTTTTTACACCAATACTTAAAATTGTGTAGGCCTGCTGCACGCCTTGTGCTTCGCTAACAGTGCCATTTGTATTGGTAACATACAGCACTTGACCTATACTGTAAGCAACATTTCCGCCATTTCCTGTGGCGTCGCCACCATTGGCATTTATTGATTCTTGAGCTTGATATAAGCCCCCCCATAGCAAACTAGCTGCTAGTACTGCAATGGGTCGATGTTTGTTTTTTTTTATTGTCATATATGTTTAAATTATTTGATTGCAAAATTGATTAAAATAAGCACTGCATACCCCCCGTAGTAACACTTGATTTTTAGTGGAGGAAGAAAATAATTTAAAATAAAAATCCTCTAGTAATAACTATGAGGATTTTAAAGATCAAAAAAGAGAATAAGCGCAAAAGCAAATTTTATTTCAACTTCAAAATTCTTAAATAAGTACTGCCATCATCGGATAAATCAGCGCCAAGTAAGTTAGTAAGAGACACACCCCTGATAACAATAAAATTGCCGGGGGTTCAGACACCGAATACCCCCAGTGGTAATACTGGTTTTTTTATAAAAATTAAAAATAATTTGAAAGCCGAGTTTTATAGCCTTATTTTCGCAACATCAAAAAGGCACAGACATATCTCTTAATACTAGTATTAAGCTTTGTTTTTAATTGTTGGAATTTGCAAGGTAAATCAATACAAGTAACCCAGCTCGAAACAAGAGTTTATGAACTCAATAATAAAGCCGAATACGAAACGTCGTTGAAGGAAATACTCGATTTTTTAAACTCAAAAAAGATCAATAACGAAGACGCTTGCTACGCTAATTTGTTTTTATCAGATACCTACAAACGTATTTCTGATTACGATAATGTATTACTCTACTTAGATAAAGCACAAGCCTTTGCCGAAAAGATCACAGTTAACAAGCAGTATTATTTGGATAATATAACTTGTCTGAAAGCCTTTGCCCTATTTGATATTCAGCATTATGCTGATGCTAAAGTGTTTATGCAAACTTTAGCAAAAAAACAATATGTAAATCTGAGTATGAATGCTCAGGCAATGTTAATAATGCAAGATGCTTACTTACTATATTTAGATCAGGACGATATAATGGCAGAACATCAATATAACGTAGCGATTAGAAAAATGCACTTGGCAACTTCTTGCGATTTACCAATTAAAAATAAAAAAAAAATTGCGTTGTACGGCGCTATGAACAATGAATTAAACATGCAGATTGCTTATAAACAAGCCATGTATTATGCCGATTCGTGCCACATTATAAAGTATAATTTGTATGCCGCAGAGATAATGAGAAACACTTATCAGAGCATGGGTAACTACACTATGGCATTTAAATATTTTGCGATTTACGATTCATTAAACACTATTTACAATGCAGGCGGCTTTAAAGACAAACTGCAAGAGTTGGAAGTTAAATACGAAACCAATAAAAAAGAACAAGCCATCTACTTAAAGGAGCAAACTATAAAAGGAAATAAACGATTAATAGCTTTATTAATAACAGCGATTATTACACTAATTTTAATGATTGCATTATATATTACCATACAACGTCGAAAGAAGTTAGTGAAAGAAAAATTGCAATGGCAATTATTTACTAAACAATTATTAACCAAAACAGAAGAAGAGCGCAAACGTATTGCAAATGACTTACACGATAGCGTAAATAATGATTTATTGCTTATTAAGTCGAGTGTTCAAAAAAACACGTCTCAAGAAATTGAATCCAAAATAGATCTATTAATGAACCATGTACGTGCTATTAGCCGAAACTTACATCCGGTATTATTTGAAGAACTTGGCTTGCAAGATTGTATTGAGCAGTTAGTGCAACGTGTGCAGGAGCATAATCATTTTATATTAAATACCGAAATCGAGTATCATCATTGTTTAACAAGCGCAGACGAATTGCAGTTATACCGCGTTATACAAGAAGCTGTAAATAATATTATCAAATACTCAAAAGCGGAGGCTGCCATTATTATTTTAAATGAGCATAAAGAAAAGTTGGTTGTTGAAATTAAAGACAACGGAATAGGGTTTAATGTAGGAGAAACATTAAGCAGCAATAAATCTTTTGGTTTACATAACATTATTGAGCGAAGCATAGCAATTAATGGCAATGCAACTATTACGTCTAATCAAAATGGTACCACTATAATTATTGAAATACCTGTTAAAAAATGAAAATACTATTAGCAGATGACCACCCAATGATTTTACAAGGCACTAAAAGTTTTTTAGAATCTTTAGGTTATACCATATCTGATTTGTGCAGTAGCGGAAACGTGGCGTTTAATTTAATAAAAGCGCACAAACCAGATGTAGCTATACTGGATATTAATATGCCCGAAATGAGCGGCCTAGAAGTAGCGAAACAAGTGCAAAGCCAAAAACTCCCGTGTAAAGTTGTTTTATTAACGATGCATAACGACAAAAGCATTTACAAAAAAGCAATAGAATATGGTGTGTATGGTTACTTATTGAAAAATTTTTCAAGCACGGAAATTGACGCATGCCTAAAAACAATTGCTAAAAACGAACACTATGCGAGTCCTCATTTAGCAGCGGAATTAGTGACAAATCCTACGGATAATAGCCTAGAGCAATTAAGTATTACAGAGCGTAAAATAGTGGATTTAATTAGTCAACAAAAAAACAATAGACAAATTGGCGAAGTACTATTTATATCGGAACGAACTATCGAATGGCATCGCCGAAATATTATCGAAAAATTAAACTTACCCAAAGGCAAAAACACATTGCTTACCTGGACATTACAAAATGTAAAAGTTACGTGATTTTTAGAGAAGGGTATTAATGTAACTTTTGTTAGGTTGGTTGGACTACGAAGTATTTCAAAAAACAAGACAGAAAAAAATCTGAAATTATAGCAAAAATGGACTATCTGATTGTTGGTGTTGTGTCGCCTCTATGTTCTTCTTTTTTTGCGCACTGCTCGCCACACTTTTGCTACAACGGTTGCACTAAAATGAAATTCATAGTCAAGAACGCATCGAATTTCCACAGGATTTTTTCTCATTCCATGTAAATGGAATACTTAATTAATAAATCACGACGCTCGTTTTTTATGTTTTTGAAATCAAAATAGAATCATTCAGAATTACTTTCGAATTATTTTGTTCAAAATTATTACATCTTGTCATTAGGATAATTTAATGCGAAAAGCACAGTTTAAGATTAATTTATTTCGTCTTAAAGCATAAAAAAATTGCTGGTGAGGGCAGCCGCACGACCTAACCCTTTACGCTAAAAGGTTTGATGAATCAGGTGTTTTTTTAACAGTCTTTTGAACCCCTCAAAAACCGGCGTTTTAAGTTTAAAAAAGGGAGTTTTGAAAATAAAAACCCTTGATAAAACTAAAACTCCCCATGCGTTAGTCCTAATTGCTGAAGAACTGGGAATAAAAGAACGAAGCGTTGAAAAACGCCGGCAAAAAAATTATTCCCGCAGCAACTCCGCCGGAGCTACTTCCTTTTTAAAATTTGCATTTAAAAAGGGTTTAGATTTATTGGGCGGGAAAAGCAAATAATATAATTACCTTTTAAACTCGCAAAAATTTCACTAACGAGTTAAGTTATTCTCAGGATTTTTTGATTTTTATAAACCCCGAAGCCTCTATAAAATAAATCGAAAAAGCTCACCCACAAAACGCTCCAAGGCCCGCGGGGTATTGGCCCTTCCCACCTGGGCCCTGGGCTCCGCTTGGCCCTAACGGGGGAAACGTTTTTTCAATTTTTCAATTATTTCTGGATAAAGAACCAGGTTTTTGATGTATTGACTGCTTTTCATGGATTTGATATGTTTTTCAATTTTGAGAGATTGTGAATTACTATCACAATCTATTTTAAGATAAAGTTCCCAATCGTTTGCTTTAGCGGTAAAACGGTGTTCTCCATATGAGTGTTCATTGTGTTTTTTAATTCTCTCTTCCAAACTCTCCTGGCAAATACCTGTATAAAAACGATTCAAGCTTTCGCTATATATGACGTAACAGCAGTTCATTTACACAAAAAAACCTCAAAGAAATTTCTTTGAGGTTAAGTGCTCCCACCTGGGCTCGAACCAGGGACCCTCAGATTATGAGTCTGATGCTCTAACCGGCTGAGCTATAGGAGCGGTTAGTTTTTACAACGACCAATAGTGGTCCAAAATTTCAAATCTGCATC
>CALMND010000354.1 GCA_937868565.1 uncultured Bacteroidota bacterium
AAAAACAACCCCATTTAGCTGCTATACTGGTGGGTCATGACGGAGGTAGTGAAACCTATGTCGCCAGTAAAATAAGAGCATGTGAGAATAGCGGATTTAAATCTACTTTAATTCGATTTGAGGACACCGTTTCTGAAGAAGAATTGATAGAAGCCGTGAGGGTTTTAAATGAAAATGAAGATGTAGACGGTTTTATTGTGCAGCTTCCCCTACCCCGCCACATCCGTGAGCAGAAAATTACAGAAGCTATTGATCCCAAAAAAGACGTGGATGGTTTTCATCCTGTTAATGTTGGACGCATGGTTCTTAATCTTCCAGCTTATGTCAGCGCAACGCCTAACGGCATTATCAGACTGTTGGAAGCGTATAACATCGAAACAAGCGGTAAAAACTGTGTAGTCATCGGTCGTAGCAACATTGTTGGGTCGCCCATGAGTATTTTACTTTCAAAAAACACCCCGGTTGGAAATTGTACCGTTACACTTTGCCATAGCAAAACACAAGATTTAAAATCCTTTACCATTAAAGCCGATATTATAATTTGCGCTTTAGGTCAACCCGAATTTTTAAAAGCGGACATGGTGAAAGAAGGCGCGGTAGTAATTGATGTGGGCACCACTCGCGTTGTAAGCTCCGAAACAAAAAGTGGCTTTAAATTAAAAGGCGACGTGAAGTTTGATGAAGTGGCTCCAAAATGCAGTTATATTACTCCTGTGCCAGGTGGTGTGGGACCTATGACAATTGCTTCCCTATTGCAAAATACATTGCTGGCAGCAAAAAAAGAGATATACTCTTAACTTCCGCTTTTAAAAATCTTCGCAACTTGAATTACAAATTACATAGTCTTAAACCTGAGGATGAAAAATTGCTGAATGAAGGCAAACTGCTTCCTCTCATGGAAGAATTTTATACTATTCAAGGGGAGGGTTATAATACAGGAAAAGCCGCTTACTTCATTCGAATTGGAGGCTGCGATGTTGGCTGTCATTGGTGTGATGTAAAAGAAAGCTGGGATGCTAACATTCATCCTTTAACCGGAATTGACGTCATTGTTGAACATGTACAAAGTTACAATGCAAAAAGTGTCGTGGTTACAGGTGGTGAACCCCTGATTTATAATTTGAATGCGCTTACTCAGGTTCTAAAAAATAAAAGTATTGAAACCTATATCGAAACTTCTGGAGCCTATGAGCTGAGTGGGGAATGGGACTGGATTTGCCTTTCTCCAAAAAAAACAATGCCTCCTTTAGAAAAAATTTATCAAGAGGCTAATGAGCTAAAAGTCATTGTATTTAACCAACATGATTTTAAGTGGGCGGAAGAACTTGCTCAAAAGGTAAACCCGGAATGTTACCTTTATCTGCAGCCTGAATGGAGTAAAAGGACTGAAGTACTTCCTAAAATAGTTGACTATGTAAAAGTTAATCCCAAATGGATGGTTAGTTTGCAGTCGCACAAGTATATGAATATACCTTAGCTTCAATCGCACAATATTTTTTATTTTTTTGCGTTAGGTTAATTCAAGACGTCTTTATAAATTACCTGACAGATGAAAAAAACCGATTGGGGTATTTTACTACTTACTATTGCATTTAGTTTTTTATTTTATAAAGAAAATGCCGGTATTAATTGCCTTTTGTTTTCATTAGTCGCCATCGGTTTTTTCGTATGGGATGACCCTACCAGAACAAAAAATTTAAATTGGTTGATAGTAGCAGCAGCCTGCCTTTGTTCATCTTTTTTCATTTTTTTGCATTCATCAACACTGTCGGTTCTTGCGTTCTATTGTTCATTGTTGCTTTTATCCGCATACAGCATAAACAGCAAGGCGTCTGTTCTTACCAATCTTTTTTATGGTTATTATTCCATTTTAAGCTCTTTTATTTTTGTGGCAGTTAACACATACACCAGTCTGATACAAAAAAAGGAAGGCGACAAAAAAACAAAGGGGATGAGAACCTTGACTTACTTAATTCCTTTTGTGCTTGCGCTCATTTTCTTTTTTATTTATAAAAATGCTAATCCTCTGTTTAAAGAATATACCAAATGGATAAATCTGGATTTCATCAGTATTCACTGGCTTATTTTTACTTTATGGGGATTTTTGGTTGCGTATGGACTGGTCAGACATCAGCGAATTCAGGGTCTTGATAACTGGGAAAAGAACTTAAGTATAGACATTGATAAAAATGAAACACAATCCAGTAGATGGAACGAAAAAAAATCTGTCCTTATTTTATTCGTTTTATTAAATACAATGCTTCTGTTCATTAATTGTCTCGACATAAATTATTTATATCTGGGAGCAGGATTACCAAAGGATCTTACGCATAAACAATTTGTCCACGATGGAGTTGGTATGCTAATATGTTCTATTGTTTTGGGGATTAGTATCATTTTATTTTTTCTTCGGGGAGGCTTAAATTTCGGAAAGGAAAATAAATCCGTGCGTGTATTAATTTATATCTGGCTATTCCAAAACTTAATGATGGTTATATCCACTGCCATAAGAAATCACATTTACATTATGGACGCTCTGTTAACCTATAAACGAATTGGGGTTTTTTATTGGTTATTGATGGCAGCCGTCGGATTGACGGTTACCGGCTATAAATTAAAAAAAACAAAATCTTCCTGGTTTCTCATAAGAAGCAATGCTCTTTTTGCCTTTATTGTTCTTGTGTTAAGCTCTTCGGTTGACTGGGATCGCTTAATTGGTGATTTTAATATTAAGAGAGTTCCGAATATTGCCGGATTGGATAAACGTTACTTAATAAGTATTTCGGAAACTAATCTCGCACAATTGTATAGATTAAAGGACGATAAAGATTTTAATACCGATTCATCTTACCATTACGCGATGTATAAACGAAGTAAAAATTCAACCGCTTTGGATCGCAAACTATTTTATTTTATGGATGAATTATTGAACTGTAGTTGGAAGTCCTTTTGTGTTAGAAAGAAACGAGTTTTACGTGAAATCATTGCTTTAAATTCTGCGGAAAAAATACAATCGCTTGACTTAACAAGTACGTATTTTAGTAGCTTTGAGCCTTTGTTTCCTCTAACTAATCTCAGAAAAATACAGTTAGGTGCCAGTAATAATCCAACTAAAAAGTGGCTAAGTGAATTAAAACAGTTTAAAAAATTGGACACCCTTGCTTTAACGAGCCTTGACGCTTCACATATCGAATATCTGAGTGCCCTAAAAAACTTAAAATGTATCTCACTCACCTATACAAATAAAAGTGTGATTGATAGTTTAAAAGCTAAAATGTATGGGGTTCAAATAATTGATAAAGGAAATTCAAGTTATTGATAAACTACGTTAGGCGGTCTTTACCTTACCTAACGAGCATCACTTTTCCATTCAAGGATTTAGTCCAGCCATTTCTGGCGGTAACATTCAGGTTCCAGTTATAAGCACCCTGGGGGCAGTCAAGAGCTTTGTAAGTTCCGTTCCATGCAGCATTAAGCTCGTTTGATTCAAAAATAGTATTCCCCCAACGGTCAAAAATAGTTAGCTGTAAAAACTTAAGCCCGGTACCTTTTATTTCAAACACATCATTTAAGCCATCGCCGTTAGGTGTAAACACATCGGGCACAAACACGTTAAAATCAGGTTCCACACTTAAAGACTCTACCAGACTACACTTGTTATCCGCCACAGTATTTATTACCAAACTTAAACCATCATCAACTTTTCTTTTTCCCAAACAGATCTCCTTTTTGTTCCAAAATACTGTCATCCACCAACTCGTTAAAAGCTCTAATCCAGGTTTTGTCTATGCCCGTTTTAAAATATTGTTTTAGTTCCTCTAATGAAAGAGATTGCTTTTCGAGCAGATTTGTTATTTTGCTTTTCATGGGTTCTAAATCCTTAGGGCGTTTGTCTATGCACACATCGCAATGACCACAATCACTATAATTGATTTCGTTAAAGTACATGAGTAACTGCACCTGCCTGCATAATTGATTGTTATCGGAATAAGCGATAATAGAATTAACTCTCTTCAAATGTCTTTCTTTTAATTGCGCATAGTTAACCGGATTGAATTCTAAAAATTTTGTTTGTATACGGTCTTGTATGAAAATTAACTTAGGGAGCGAACTTTGTGGAATGTATGAGAGTAATTGTTCCTTGTCCAGGTATTTTAGATACTCAGTAATGGTTGCAGCACCAATCTTCACGCGGTAGGCCAAATCCTTTTCATTAATAAAAACATAGTTCTCAAATAAGCCACCATAACTTCTTAACAAGGTTTTAATAAGTGGTTCAAATTTGGTAAACTTCAATTGAAAATGATAGATATCCTCTTTGTTAGCTAACATCAATACCTTCGAGGGATCGTAACCGGTATCTAAAAATGAAACATAATTTTCTTTTTCTAAAAACTTTAAACTGTTAAACAGCAAAACAGGTTGAAGATTATAACTACCACAAATTTTATCGATTTCAAATTCCACACTCATTCCTTCGCCCGAGCCAACGGCAACCTGATAATAATTGCAAATAGCCTGATAACATTGCCGGATATAGTCCATTTCAGGAAAGGTAAATTTAAAGTTTTCCAACAAGCGTTCCTGATCGGCCTTGGTATAAAAAATAGTAGAATACGCTATTTTACCATCACGTCCTGCCCTACCCGCTTCCTGAAAATACGCCTCAATACTTTCTGGCAGATCAATATGCACCACAAAACGCACATCAGGTTTGTCTATACCCATTCCAAAAGCATTTGTGGCACAAATCACCTGAATTTTATTATCTAGCCACTGTTGTTGTACCTTTTCACGATCCTCAAACTTTAAGCCGGCATGATAGGCCGAAGAAGTAATTTTATTTTTCTTTAAAAACACTGATAATTCCTCGGTCTTTTTCCGGTTACGAACATAAACAATACCTGAGCCTCCTATGCTTGCAATTAACTTTAGTAAA
>CALMND010000355.1 GCA_937868565.1 uncultured Bacteroidota bacterium
GCCTATAACAACCTTGCTTCTATTGCCCTAAAAAATAAAGATTATAAAAAAGCAAAGGATCTGGCTAGTCGTTCTATTGAATTAGACCCAAAAAATGGAGCAGCCTTTTATAATCGGGGTATTGCCCGACAACTTTTAAGAGAAGAAGAGCAGTGTTGCGCCGACTGGAAAAAAGCACTCGAGCTTGGGGTTGAAGGCGCCAAGATTTTTATTAACGCAACTTGTACTAACTAAATAGAGCGATGAGAGTACTTTTTTCGATTTTTGTTTTTTTTCTTTCCATTAACTTTTTCTCTCAAAGCGTTGAATTTGACAAGGCGTTTTTTCCTAATAGAAAAGAAGAACTCAAAGAAGCTCAAAAAAAACTGGACTTAGGTTCCGATTTTTTTTCACAAGGAAGGAAAGAGTTTGACGATTATAAGAAACTATATTTCGCAACACGCCGATACTACCCCGTAAGTCACCATGATTATCAAAAAACCGGTATTCAAAATTTTAACGGCGCTTTAGCCCCATTAATTGACGCTAACCGTTTTAATCCAAAAAACGCAAAACTAAATTACATGCTGGGTTTTATTTGGTTTATTACCAACCCAACTTCTAACGAAGCTTTAAATTATCTCAAAAATGCTTATGACTTAGGTGCTAACCGCGACACAGATGTATCCTATTGGTTAGGGTGGACGTATCATCTCCATGCAAATTGGAACGAAGCTATTAAATACTATGAAGAGTATTTACAGGTTTTACAGAGTAAGTCAAAAAGCAACGCGGGGATTATTGAAGATGTGAAGAAAAAATTGGAAGAATGTAGTGTAGGCAAAACTCTTTCGGCAAACCCTCAGCGAGTTTTTGTTGATAATTTGGGTACCAACGTAAACACCTCTTTCCCTGAATACGGTCCATCTATTACTACAGATGAAGGAACTATTTTTTTTACGTCGCGGAGACCAAACTCTGTTGGCGGGAAACGTGATGAGTCAGATAATGGTTATTACGAAGACATATACTCCTCTGTTAGAATGGATGGAAAATGGCAAAACGCGAAACAACTCAGTAAAAAAGTAAATACGGAGACCCACGACGCAGTTTCAGGCCTTTCACCAGACGGAACAAAACTTTATGTTTTCCGGTCAACGCCAACAGACGGGGGAGATCTTTACGAAAGCATTTTATTTGGATTGGATTGGGAGGAGCCGGTTAAAATGAGTAAAAATATCAATTCTAAGTACCACGAATCCAGCGTGAGTCTTAGCTTTGACGGTAGACGTCTTTTTTTTATTAGCGAAAAAGAAACCGGTTACGGCGACGGAGATATTTATTCCAGCGAAATGGACATTAACGGCGAGTGGGGTCCTGCAAAGAACTTTGGCCCAGAAATAAATACGAAATACGGTGAAGAAGCCGTGTTTATGCACCCTGACGGCGTCACGCTTTTCTTTAGTAGCAAAGGGCACGGTTCCATGGGTGGTTACGATATTTTTAAAACAACTTTGGAAAATGGAAAATGG
>CALMND010000356.1 GCA_937868565.1 uncultured Bacteroidota bacterium
CGGCGGCCTCTTGAATGCACCCATATTGTCAACACGCGTAAGGCTTGCACCAGGTGAGCGCGCTGAGATCCTGGTGAACCTGAGTGCTGCTAACGGGCAAACGATTCATTTGATGTGCTACGGATCTGAATTACCGGTGGGTGTTCAGGGTGGGCCAACAATGCCTATGCCTCCGGGAAGCCCGCCGATGGACAGCCCTTTAAATGGCATTGATTACGACATTCTCAAGATCAATGTGGTGCCGCAAACGGCGAACCCGGTAACCACTATTCCTACAACGCTTACAATCAATACACCGTACCTGGAAAGCCAGATCCACGCTTCGCGCAAGATCAATTTTACAGCTGACAGCGCGATGGTGATGGATGGGCCGTTTTATTTCAATGACAGTACATTTAACATGATGCGCATTGACCACACCATTCCGCTAAATAGCATTGAAGCCTGGACGCTGGTAAATAAAACAATGATGGCACACCCGTTTCACATTCACGATGTACAGTTTCATATTTTAAACCGGAACGGCATTGCACCAGGCCCTGAAGAGCAAGGTCGCAAAGACGTTGTGTTTGTATTGCCTTACGATTCGGTAACTTTTATTACAAAGTTTGAAGATTTTGCGGATGACATGATGCCTTACATGTACCACTGTCACATCCTGATGCATGAAGATGATGGCATGATGGGCCAGTTTATTGTTTCGAGCAACCCGGTTGGGCTTGCTGAAATTAAGAAGGATAAGTACGACGCGGTTATTTATCCGAACCCTACCAATTCAAAGATCTTCTTTCGCGACCAAATAAACGTGGTGTCGGTAGAGCTTGTTAATTCGGCTGGCCTGCTTGTTTACAGCAGTAACAGTAAAAAGGTATCTGACGAAGGAATTGATCTTTCGGGATTTACTTCCGGGATCTATCTGCTAAGGATCAACACGGGGCAGGGCTACATCAATAAAAAAGTAATCAAGAATTAATAACCGTCTTTTAGAGCGTTTACTGTTAGTTGTGTTGGCGTGTTCTAAAGGTGAAAAAAGGGATGGATTTACATATCCATCCCTTCCATAGACGTAGCGCCGTTCTTAAAAACAAACTCGCTGTTAAGCAGGTAAGCGCCAGTTACCACAACTTCATCGCCGGGCGAGATCCCGGACGTTATTTCAACATACCCATTCGTTTCAGCTCCTGCCTCCACGCTCACGCGCTTAAACTTATTTTTACCGGCCTTTATCCAAACAATGGCTTTACCGCCTATCCGAAGCACTGCATTTTCAGGAAGCGCTACTACCGCCTTGCCACCAGGCTTCGACAATGCTATGTACGCCACCATACCGGGCTTTAACAGCCTGGCCGCATTATCTACCCTGGCGCGAAATTGTGTGAGCCTGCTGCCAGAAGCTGATACCGGGTTTACAAATTCAACCTCTCCTTCACTGCTTTTGAGCTCCGATTCCGGAAAGTTGATCTGCACCTTATCTCCGGTGCTTACAGCCATCATGCGGGTATTAAAAGCCTGGCCTTCTACCCAAACGGTTGAAAGGTCGGCCAGCTTCATAACTTCCTGCCCCAGCATCACATATTGCCCTTCGCTTGCGCCGATCTCGCTGATGTAACCCGAGAACGGGCTATAATATTCGGTGCGGTCGGTTACCGGTGATTTCTCCAAAGCGCTAATTTGCTGTTCGGTTAATCCATACAGCAGCAGCTTTGCTTTAGCCGCCGTCACGGTTTCTCTTAAGTTTATGTCTATCTGCTCAAATGCTTGTTGATTTTTTAAGGCCTGGATGTATTCCTGCTTCATTACGTTAAGCTCTTCGCTGTAAATCTCAAAAACGGGTTGGCCTTGCTTAACGTAATCACCGGGATTTTTAAAGTAAAGCTTTTCTATACGTCCCATTACTTTTGCGCTCAGTGCATGAACTTCCGTTTCATTTAGCTTTACCAGGCCAGTCATTGTTCCCTGGTCGGAAAAAGAACGGCTACCCACACTATGAATGGTGATGTTGCCAAGCTGCATTTGCTGATCGCTGATCTCTATTTCATTCGCTCCAAGGCTGCTGTTTTTTTTAACCTTGGTAAGCGGCATCTTGCAGATTGGACAATTGCCCGGCTTGTATTCCACTACCTGCGGATCCATAGAACAAGTATAGTACTCATCCTTTCCCATTTGGCTTTCTTCAGATTTTTTACTGCCACAGGAAAATAAGCCGGTAATCAATGTCAATAACAGAATTATTTTTTTCATCACTATTCTTTTACAAAGCTTTCGCTATCCATAATATACTGGGCGTTTGCCGCCACTTCGTCGTGCTCTGAAAGGCCCGAAATAATTTTCACCTTGCCATTAATTTCGCTGCTTATCAAAATATACTTTATTTTAAATCCAATACCTGTTTTTAAAAGCACAGCATTTTGTGCGCCCAGCCTTATCACGGCGCTGCCAGGCAACCAGGTGCCCGCAATGCTATCGCCGAATACCACTGCTTTTAGCTGGCTGCCAATTGGAAGATTATATTTTGTATTGTCAAAGATCACCCTTGCGTTGGCCTGCTTTTTAGTTTCGTCGAGTGCGGGTTCCACGTAATTAATTTCTGCCCTGAAGTCGTTTTCGGGATTTGCCTCAGCTTGAATACGCACTTTGTTTCCTGCTTTAACATAAGCCATGTCTGACACCGGGATGCTTATGAGCGCCCAAAGCTTGTTACGGTTGATGATCTTTAATACGGTTTGCCCTTTTTGAATGTAGCTTCCTTCTTTAATCATCAGCCCGGCAGATTGACTGGCTGCAGGGCTGTTCATGCCACCTGCCGCCGCGTTTTCTGTGGTATTGGTTATAAAGCCATCGTAGCTGCTGTAAACAGGTATGGCGTTCAAGGGCTTTCCTGTGCGCTCAATGGTTGCAAGATCCGCTGCGCTTACTCCCAACAACTTCAATTTATTCCTGGCACCCTCTATCATAGATGTGTTTTCCGCATCGTCCTTTAGCAGGAATAGCAGGTTATTCTGCTCAGTAAGTATTTCAGGGCTGTAGATCTCAAATAATTTTTGGCCTGCGCTAACCTGCTGGTAATTGTATTTTACATAGATCTTTTCAATTCGCCCGGTAAGCCTCGCAGCAATCGTTCCAACATCCTGCGGAATGTAGCTAACAATTCCCTGGTAACTGAATTCGGCGGCAATTTTTTTGGTCTCTGGCTTAACCACGTTAATCTTCATGAGCACCTGCTGGTTGGCTGGCTTAAGAATAAAGTCGAGTGTATCATCAGAAATTTTTTCGCTGCCGCTTTCTTTTTTTACAAGGGTCATATTGCAAATTGGGCAGCTACCCGGTGCATTGCGAACAATTTCAGGATGCATGGGGCAAGTGTACAGCTCATTGGCCTGCATGTCTGCAGGTGCCGGATCATTGTCATGATCGCCTGACCTGCAGGATGAAAGGAACAGTGAACAGAAGATAAGTATATAGAGTATTTTTTTAATCATTATTTTATTTCCAGTAATTTTTCGAGCTCTGTTTGCATCTGCAAAGCTTCCAGCAGCTTATCAAGGTAGGCCATTTGGGTCATGTTCAGCGATTCCCAGGCATCGTAAAGCATAAACAGCTCTTCGGTATTCTGCTGGTAGCCAATCAAAAATGTTTTGAAATTATTTTTTAACGCGGGAAGGATTTGTTTGTCATAGAGCGACAGGCTTTTTAATGCCGCGGTGTAATCTTCTCTCATCGCCTGCGACATGCCCACCGCATCGTTCAGGATCATTTGCTTCTCGCTCTTGAGTGCCTCGCTTGTGAATTGCAGGGCGCGCGACTGCGAGCGGTACATTTTAGACGACCAGGGCGCAAGTGGTATAGTCACCATACCCATGAGTGAAAAGAGCTGGGGCTGGTTGCCAAAGGCGTACATGTGGTCGTATTTTACACCAAACTCCGGCCTTAGCTGAGCACTTGTAACATTTAGCTTTAGCCGGTTCAGTTCGATCTGTTTATCCACTGAGATCAGGTCGCTCCTGTTTTGAATAAAAGTTGCTGTATCTACAGGAAACAATTCTCCCGCTTTTAAAGTATAGGCCGTATCGATGCTGAATGCATAGCTTTTATCGCGGCTAAGTAAGGTATTAATAGCAATCTTGCTTTTGTTGATATCAGCTTCCAGCATAATGCGCATGGCCTGTACCTTGGCAAGCGCGGCCTTTGTTTTATAATAAGCGCCTATTTTCTCCATGTTGTTTTTGTAGCGGAGCTCGGCACTTTCAATCATCAGGTTCAGGATCCTTTCATTTTCATCAAGCACTTTTGTTTTTCGTTGAAGCACCAGCAGTTTGTAGTAATTCATTTTTGCTTCAGCGTTCAGCTGATTAACTGTAAAGTTTTTCTTTTGCTGCTCCACGCTGGACATGGAATTCATGTAAGCCGATTCGGCATTCAGCTTTTTAAAATTCGGAAACATCTGCTGCGCTGAGATCATAAAGGAACCCATGCCAGGCATGCCCATGGCGGGATCTGACCGCCAGTACATAGGCCTATAGGGGGTCATAAAAAAACCGGCTCCTACCTGCGGAGCCATCCAGCTCTTTGCACCCTTTGCTGCTTCATTCATCGATTTTATTTCCCAGTTATACATGCTCACGGCGGGATTTCTTGCCGCTATCGAATCCAGCAGGTTATTTAAAGACATGGTTCCCTGTGCCCTGAAAAGAGCTGGAGCAAGAAGAAGGCAAATTATATAGCGTTTAATGTTTCGCATCGATTATTTCAATTTTTCCATATTTTCTCAGCTCAAATTCTTTTACCATTAAAAAAATTAGCGGCGTTACAAGCAGGATGTGTGTTGACGATGTGAAAACACCGCCAATCATAGGCAGAACAATTGGAACCATTACGTCGCTGCCTACCCCGGTAGACCAAAGCACCGGTACCAGGCCAAAGAGTGCCACGGAAACGGTCATTAACTTGGGCCGGAGGCGCTTTGC
>CALMND010000357.1 GCA_937868565.1 uncultured Bacteroidota bacterium
CCAAGCCGGCTTTGTTTTTTGTTGTGGGATCAGGGTTGTAGTTAAAATAAAATTTATCTTGTCCGAAGTAACCACTTAAATAAACTCGGTCTTTAGCGTTAAGGACGTAATTTACTTTGGCGTTTAAATCGTAAAAATAATAGCCAGCTTTTTGGTCAGAGGGTAAAAAAGGATAAATTAATGCATCCAGATAGGTTCTTCGTCCCGAAACAAGGAATGAACATTTATCTTTTACAATTGGACCTTCTAACGTTAAGCGCGACGAAATAATGCCAATACCGGCTTCACCTTTTATTTTCTCTTTGTTCCCGTCTTTCATTTGCATGTCCAATACCGACGATAAACGCCCCCCATACCGAGAAGGGAAGCCACCTTTGGTTAACTCCACACTTTTCAGAGCATCACCGTTAAATAATGAGAAAAATCCGAACAAATGAAAGGCGTTGTACACCGTGGCGTCATCCAAAATAATTAAGTTCTGGTCCGGACCGCCACCTCTAACGTAAAAACCACTGCTGCCTTCGCTTCCTTTTTGCACGCCGGGCATCAACTGCAAAACTTTTAAAACGTCTTTTTCACCGAGTAACGCTGGAATATCCTTTACCTTTTCAATAGGAATATCAATTTTACTCATTTGTACGTCTTGACTGATGGGCTCATTCTTTTGCGCAATGACTTCAACTTCGTCCAAATTATTGTTTGAAGGGAGCTCAATGTTCAAAGAGATATCTTTGTCCAATTTTAGTATCATGTTTTGATTGGTATATCCAATAAACGCAAAGCTTAATCTCACCGTGTCGCTGCTTGGCAAAGTAATCGAGAAAAAACCATAAGGATTTGTTATGGTAGCGTTACTCGTGTTAACCTGATAAACGGTAACTCCAGGTAAATTTTCCTTACTTCCTTTCTCCACAACATAGCCACTAATAGTGTATTTTTTCTGACAATAGAGTAGGGGCGATAGTAAAACAAATGATGTAACTATAAAAAATCGCATAGTTTTTTTAAAATAGAATGATATAAATATTAAAATGTGGAGATTTGTGAGATAAACGTACGATATTTGATTTTAGTATGCAAAAGCTCCTTTTAAAAAATATTAAAACGCTGGTTGGTGTTTACGAAACCTCCCCGCAAAAGCTGGTTGGAAGTGAAATGAAGAAGTTACCCTGCTTAAATAATGCATGGTTGGCTTGTGAAAATGGTTTTATCGTTGACTTTGGCGAAATGAAAGATTTTCCAGGGATTAGTGACTGGAAAGATTTGGATGTTTTGGACTGTAGTAGCAAAATTGTTATGCCTTGCTTTGCTGACAGTCATACCCATATTGTATACGCGGGTAATCGTGAACAAGAATTTTCTGACCGAATAAACGGACTTAGTTATGAGGAAATTGCTGTTCGGGGGGGTGGCATATTAAACTCTTCAAAAAAACTACGTGATGTTACTGAAGATGAGCTGTTTGCTCAATCAAAAGAACGCTTACTGGAAGTAATTTCTCAAGGTACCGGCTCTATTGAGATAAAAAGTGGATACGGTTTAAGTCTCGAAAGTGAATTAAAAATGTTAAGAGTTATACGGAAACTTAAAGACTTAAACCTTATACCCATTAAAGCTACTTTTTTAGGTGCGCATGCTGTACCGGTGGAATTTAAAAACAATAAGAAAGGCTATATTAATTTAATAATTAATGAAATGTTGCCGGCCATAAAAAAAGAAGGATTGGCGGATTTTATAGATGTGTTTTGTGAGCAAAATTATTTTGATGCGCAAGAAACGAAA
>CALMND010000358.1 GCA_937868565.1 uncultured Bacteroidota bacterium
CAAGATCAGTTCCGGTACCTCCGTAATAAGTACCCCATTGTCTTACTCCGTTTGAATTAAACTTTACTAAAAAAGCATCTTGACTATTAAAACCACCATATACAGCTTGATGCGCTCCCACGGTGGCTATTATTGTACCTGTATTGGAATTTGTGTATCCCGCCAAATAAACATTGCCTGTGGCATCAGTAGCGCAGGAATGGTCTTGATCAAATACGGCATCCCCATAATAAGTACCCCAAAGGCGTGTAACGGGATCTATTATTAATTCTTGCGTAGGGTTGTAGTTTTCAACTTCAAAACCTATGGTTTGCGAAACCTCACCACTAGTGGTGCTGCTTCCCTTCGACAAGCTCAGGGCAGTCTGCTCACCGCTCGTTTTAATTACCCATTTCGCTTTTAATATTTTACCATTTTGGTAAACTATGGGCGCGCCTTCTTGTATTTTACCCAGTGGCGTGCCGAGCAGTAAACTTCCATCTTTGTTTAAGGTTATTTCAGCACCTTCAACCTGTAGTTGTATTTGTTTGTAATCCGTATTTGGAGCCACAATGTAATCGTGTTTTAATTGTCCATTATTTTCGTAATAATGTAAATTAATACCGTCGTATAAATTATGCAGTGTAATACCTGTATAACTCTTCACATTCAATGCGCCATTGGGGCAGCTTTCTAAGTAATAATTACTGCAACCTTCCAGTGTTTGGTCGGTAGTTGAAGTAAAGTTTCTATTGGCGTTTACCCAATTTAAATCTATTCGATAAATACTTTGTTGGTCAATTTCTTTTCCCTTCGGCAAGCTAAGGGCAGCGCCCTTCGGCAAGCTCAGGGCAGCGCCCTTCGTCACGCTCTGGGCGACACTCTTCTCCGAGAACACTGAGTTTGTCGACATATGTTCATCGGCTTCTTGTCTCCACTTATCTACTCTGAACAATTGGTAGCTTACACCGTTGTTTCTTAAGTGAAAAGCCATGTTACCTGTCATGGCTCCATACAACACATCGGGGCGCGGCTTATGGTTTTGATCGTATACCTGACCTTTGTTTTCAGTAAAAGCAATGCCGCCTGTTTTTTTCGGCGAAAAGCCCTCTGGGTAATTTGGTCTATTTTTAGCAAAAATTAATTGAGAGTTGACTAAAATTACCGAAGCAGCAATTAGTTTTGTAAAGGAAGATTGCATATTATTTTAGATTCAAATGTGTATGCTAAAAGTAAGAAATGATCTTAAACTTTCAAATTATTTAAACACGAATAAGGAATTAACTGATTAATGAAAGCGAAATATATAAATATAATAGAAGTAGACAAGCCCCAAAAAATAATCCACTTGAATTGAATTTTTTCAGGAAATCCTCATGCAATAAAAAAGCCCCAACATTGCCATTGAGGCCTCTTTACTAATTGATTTAAAAGTTATTCTTTAATAATTTTCACTGTGTTGGCTTCATCATTCATAGTAGCTTTTACAAAGTAAAAGACATCACTAAATATCCCGGTAAAATTCTACCCTCGCTTTAATAAAATCTGAAATCAAATACGCGATTAACTTTCCTGTTTTGTTATCCGCTTTAATATGTGAAAGCACAGGTGCACCTTCTGCAATGTGTAAATAAATGGGATTAAGCTTACTTGTCGCCTGATGAATGAATTGCCTGGCCTGAACGGGCGAAATGCCACTGCTGGTTTTGGCACTGGAAGGAACATTGGTAATTGCATCCAAATCAAGCTCGAGCCCACAGACTTCGTTTTTCACGAAGCCAATACACTGTTGAAGCGAATTCGAGAAACTTTGTTCTTCTCTTACAAAAACAGACTCGTAACTGTTATAAAATAAATCTGTTGGATTGTTTTTAAATTTATCTAGTGCTTGTTGGTTGTTATATTGCTCGTGTAAACCAAACACGGAATATCTATTTATCGAGCCTTCTTCGTAAGCATAACTAAAACCATTCCCACTGTGTCTTCCTTCAAGAGGACGAAAATCCAAATGCGGATCACAATTCAAAACATTTATTTTTTTATTTAAAGCCAGAGACGCACCTTTAATACAACCGTAAGAATTATTATGACCACCACCAATGACAATCGGAATTTTTTCACAGGCAATAATTTCTTTTATCACTTTCTCAACTCGTTTGTCAATGATACTCACAAGTTCACGAAGTTTAAAAATATCTTCTTTGCTTTTGGTTTCCAATGTAGCTGCCTTCTCCACCACATCGACTACATTTACTTCTCCAAGTACCAAAATAGTTTCTCCGTTTAAAAATTGATTGTGTTGTTGACTTAAAAAACTCTCTAAAGCAGGTTTAAAAGCGGTGTTCGCCCCCGCTCTTCCATAGTTGGCTCGCACTCCAATATCTTCTGCAATACCAAATATTACAAATTTAACGGAACTATTTCTTAAACTTTCTTTCCAATTTTTAGTAAGCGTCTGCACAAATTCACCGAGTTTCTCTTCACCTGAACGCTTCCGTGTTAATTTTAAAATATCTTCCTGAGTATATGTTTTAACATCTTGCATAGTGGGCGAAAATAATAAAAATAACAGAGAGAGTTCAGGTATTGTCTGAACAAAATGAAACAGAGATAACGCTGATTGTTATGATTAAATGCGATTTTTTATCTGTAAAAATCCAATTAATCCGAGTCATCCGAGTTTTATAAGTGAGAGTGTTTCTTAAATTTTGGAATCCTGGAAAAATTTCCAAACGCTATCATTACTTAGCGGAAATCCGGTAACCGTTATATCTTCCTGTTTAATGGGATGTTTAAAATCTATCCGATAACTATGAAGGTGAATAAAACCTCCTACGTTGGTACGGTTAAATCCGTATTTAACATCACCTTTAATAGGACAACCAATGGCAGCCAACTGACAGCGAATCTGATGGTGACGCCCCGTATGTAAATTTATTTTCAGTAAATGGTAATTATCCGATGAGGCAATCAGCTCGTAATCCAGTTCCGCTCTCAAAGAGTGACTAACTTCCTTATTAAATGCTTTTGAGGTGTTACTCTTTTCGTTTTTAAGAATGTAGTGTATTAATTTGTCGCTTTGTTTGGCAGGTTTGTTTTTTACAACAGTCAGATAAGTTTTTCCAATGGTTTTTTCGCGAAACAATTCATTGAAACGACTTAGCGCTTTGCTAGTTTTGGCAAATATCACTAACCCACTCACGGGTCGGTCTAAGCGGTGAATGACACCACAAAAAACGTTTCCGGGTTTTAGGTCACGTTCTTTGATAAAGTTTTTTACTTTTTCGCTTAGAGGTAGGTCGCCTGTTTTATCTCCCTGAACGATTTCAGATGGAAGTTTGTTGATAATTATGATATGATTATCCTCGTAAACAACTTGTTCTTCCCAAATGGACTTGGTATTTATTTCCTGTGTCAAAATCAGCGGATACCGGTTTTAGTGTTTTTTTTTCTGACTTTAAATAACAGCTTAAAGCGATGATCAATACCCTTTGAAGGCGCTAGTGCCGGTGATTGCGCTAAATAACCTGTGTTGCTAATTAAAAAGTAAGCTTCACTTCCGGATACAAAATAACTCTGCTTGGCCGTTTTTGTTAAAGATTTTCCGTTGTTATACCAAATTGGCCAATCGTATTTTGGATTTACTTTAAAATAATTCAGATAAGATTTTAAACTATCATCTAGGCAAATACTTAAAAAAGTTATTTTATCACCGTAAGTTTTTTTAAGTGAAGCTATTTGCGGCATTTCTTTAAGGCTTTCCAAATTCTGCGTGGAGAAAAAATTCAAATAAATCCATCTACCCTTAAAGTTAGAAAGGCTTTCGATTTTACCGTCTCTTGTACGTGCCGAAAAATCTGGTGCCTCTGAACCTACCACCATTTTATTCATATAAGCCAACATAATAGCAGTAATACGCTTATGTTCATTTGTTTTTGGGTTTTGATTGATTTGAGATATAATGGTTTCTACTGCATCAGGCACAAAATCCGGACTGAAATAACAATCCCAAAGATTTTTAATAATCACCAATTCTCTTAAGGTATCATTCTTAAGGAATTTATCCTGATTTAAAAAGTTCCATAATTGATCGTAACTGGCTTTTACATTGATAATATTATAGAGACTCTGCCCCTTATGCTGGGTAGCGACTGAATTGAGATACCCTTTGAAACAGGCGTCAAAAAAACTCATGTATTCTTTGTGATTATACTGAATGGGTTTCCTCAAAATATGACCGTTAATTAAGTAGTTTTCACCCCTTGAAACACTGGCATTAATGGAGGCAATGGAATAGGTAATGTAATTTCTAAAATAAGGATCCTTGATTTTAGCGTATCGTTTATCACAAATCCGTTGGAGGGAATCCGCGTATTTAAACATTATGGCACGAGAAATATAACGGTCATTATCCGATATAAAGATTTTGTTATATTGTTC
The DNA here is from genome assembly GCA_937868565.1 of uncultured Bacteroidota bacterium. GTDB lineage: Bacteria > Bacteroidota > Bacteroidia > B-17B0 > Aurantibacillaceae > Aurantibacillus. Next base: position 4,420 of record CALMND010000358.1, read on the forward strand.
CTGATAATCAAATATCAGTGCATTTAATTCTGTGCTGTCTGTTCCTATGATTCCAATGTTTACGTTTAACTCCGTATCATTATGGTAATCTTTTTTTTCATCAATGGCCGGAAAAGTAATTCCATAAACGAAATCAGGTCTGACATAGAGCTGAGCCGTTGCGTTTCCTATTTTTAAAATGGCAGGTTGTACGTAATCACTCTGCAAATGCAATTCAAAATAACCATCCGAGTCAATAGTGTCATTGGTTTCCCTTTGTAGAGAATTGGTTATAT
>CALMND010000359.1 GCA_937868565.1 uncultured Bacteroidota bacterium
AAAATAATCTTCACTTTGTTTTTCGAGAATTTTAATCGTGTTCTGGTAAAGAGAATCGAACTGAGAAAGCGAAAAATTATTTTGCGAAATAACTTTTTCCATTTTCCTTCTTTCTATTTCAACCAAATCGAAATAAATATTCATAAAACAATTGGTAACAGGCTCTTCGGGAATGTTGTAAAAGCTATCGTACACATCAAAAAGGCAGGCTGAATAATGCTGCAAGCCTTCACCTGACGGATTTATATCCAGAAAAATCTGAGCTTTTAATTTGTAACGCTGAGAAATAAATTCCTGATTTTTTAAAATTCTCGTTGTGTCATTTTTTATGCCATCTTTTTTAAGCGATATTCTTTTTTTGTCAGACCAAACGATATAACTGGTTTGAAAAAAATTTGCGTCTAAATTCGCCTTGTTCAGTATATTATTTTTATAATTGATTAATATACCATTATTTTTAAAATAGAGAACTTCCTTTTTTCTTCTCTCTGAATAAACCAGTGAATTGTTAGAGCTCCAGAAACCCTCATTAAAAGTAAGAGATGTTATTTTCCGATAATCCTCCACATCCTTATCATATGCAAAGTGTGGCGGAGAAAATAAATTGTCGTAATCATAAAAATAAATGACCCCCTTACTTTTTACTTCAAAAACGGTATCCCTGCCTGCTCCCTCTACAATTGAGTTTTTAAAATGATGATATTTTAGTTGGTAGTTAAAATCCAAATGGTCTAAAAGAGCGTGATTCTTATAATCTGGAAAACTCTTGTTTATTTGCATAGAAACATTTTCAATTTCGGCATACTCTGGTGTGAACGGAAGAAAAGGGTGAGTTCGGGTGTTATTCACATTCATTGTAATTTTTCTTAAAGTTCCAGTGTTTTTTTCAATCCATGCCTCACCTCTAAAATAGTCTTCCGCTTTTTGTGTTGGCTCAAACTCTACATGAAAAACAGGATTTGATCCAGAAATAATTGCCTTTAATCTTAGGAGGTAGTATTTTTTTAGTTTCCGTTTATTTAATTGAAAGGGAACCACAGGCATGTGTTGATTATAGTTTGTAAGGCTTAAGAAGGAAACGGCTTTTGAAGTATTTCTGCTAATAAAATATCGGTTAATGTAGGGTGCTAAACCTACGCGTCCATTCTTAAAATCCAGTTCATAAATTGTGGAGTTGTTAAAATCTGCATTATAGTAGCACTCTAAAAGTTCAACAGGTTGTTCTCCAATTTCGCTTTCCAGAACAAAATAAGCTTTTGATTTTTGCTTTGATGCCGAATTGAGCCTTGCCCTGGCCAATTCAAAAAGTTCATATAGAAGTTCGTTATTATCCGTCACTACAATCTCGGCTAGCATGTTTTCCTTCGCTTCAACCAAAATTCGATTTGTTTTTAACAGCTCTGAAACGACTATTTCCTTTTTTTTGTAGGTAACACTGCTAATTACCAGTGTATCAGAATATGATACATTAATTAGTTTAAAAACACCTTCTTCGTTGGATAAGCAACCTTTTGTGGTGTTTTTAATACCCACTGCACAAAAGGGTACTGGGTTTTTAGAAGACAAGTCGAGAATACTGGCCTCCAAACTTATCTGTGCAAAAATTTTGTTTGAAAAAGAAAAAAGGAAAAATAAGAATGTTAATTTTCTACGCAACATTTAAGGAAAATTAAAAAATCTGAAATGGAAAGTTTTATTTCTCCAAAACCATTCCACCTACAGGTATGGCATGTTTTTTGCAAAATTGGACCAATAACATTTCAGTGTTAACCTTATCATGTTCAGCGGCTGCATGCTCTGCATCCCACAAAACACGAGCCTTGTCAAACTTCTCTTTGTCGTTGGCAATGCGGTCGCATTTAATAAAGGCATTAATAAGGGAGTTCATAAGAGCCCAGGCATCTTCATCCTTAACTTTTAGTTTATCCAGCAAATCATTTCGTTTCTTAAAACTGATCAAGGCAAAATCATTGATATGATAATGGTCGGCAAACCTATAGAGGTATTGCATCAGGATATTCTTTTTGTCGTTATCCATGAGGTTTAAATGTTAATGATTAGCGTAAATGTAATAACATTTATTCAGCTTAAAAAGTGATACCTATTTTTAACCCAAAAGGCTTATGGAATCAATATTTATGCGCTGAAAATAATTGGTTAGTTTCTGATTCTTTTCGCTTTAATCCGTTACCCGATATGCGCTTACGGGAGTACTGTTACTTGTTATTATTTTGGAAGTAATTTAAGGGAAAGCACCTTGACGGATAAAAAATTAGTTTACTTGCAGAAATGAACCAAATAGCGGTACATCTAAAGAAGCCCTGGGAACCCCTCTTTTCGTAAGAGTATGATGAAAACGGTCAAAGGACACAACGTAGTGATTTCGTTGCTGCATGAGGTATATGATCTTGCACGCAAGGCATGATAAGTTAACGGAACTATCACTTAATGGAAAAGACGACATAACTAAGTTTGCGCGTCAATTACCATTTGATGGTAAAGAAAAAGTAGCATTTTTATGATTTTTCCAAAACAAAACTTGGAAACGCCTTACTATAGCACAATGGTGGGATCTTTGGATTTATTAGTTTTTCGGATTTCATTAAAAAAAAACCTTACAGTAATAGTGTTTTCTAATTCAGCCATGAAAATGAATTATAGAAGATTTGTTGATTTGAATCATTTTCAGAAATAACCGCCGATGAGGGTACTCGAAGTAATCATATTTATTTTAACTTCGAAAAATGAATCAAGTAGATTTCTTAGTCCGTAAACTCGAATTACAGCCTCATCCAGAAGGTGGATTTTATAAAGAGGTCTATCGTTCCGAACTAGTAATTCCGTCGGAATCATTGCCACCTTTCTTTGGTGGCGGAAGAAATTTAGCAACCTCTATTTACTTTCTGATCGAAAAAAATAATTTTTCAGCGTTGCATAAAATTAAAAGTGATGAAATCTGGCATTTTTATGATGGTGATCCCTTGGAAGTTATTGAAATTGATGAAGCAGGAAATTTAAAGTCGACTTTGATTGGTAGAAATCCGGATGCAGGAGAAGTATTTCAATATACAGTAAAAGCCAATACATGGTTTGGATCGAGAGTGAGGCTAGGTGGGGAGTTTTCATTAGTGGGTTGCAGTGTTTCTCCTGGCTTTGATTTTAGGGATTTTGAAATGGGTGAAGGTGACACACTTTCTAAACAATTTCCACATTTGAAAAAAATTATTTATGAAATGACCAGAATTTGAAGGGCAAACTCCTAGCGACTGTTGAAATAATTTGGCTTAATAAATATTTAACAATCAAGATGTTGCAAGTTTTTTTTGAATTAGTCGAGTTAATTAAAAATCGCTTATTTTAAATACATCCTTTTTTCTGATACCTTTTTCAGTTTGCTCTAGACTCACACATTCGACAGAAGGGTCATGTTCGAAAAATAGTTTCCAATTGTTTTGTAAGGCCATGTTTAAAATTCTTTCCTTTTCTTTAAGAGTGTCAAGCGGACGAACGTCGTATCCCATGACGTAAGGAATCGGTAAATGTGCAACGCTGGGTATGAGGTCGGCCAAAAAAATAACCGTAGTACCCTTGTAATCTATTACAGGTAACATCATAGCTTCTGTGTGGCCATTTACCTCCAAAAAAGACAATTCCGGTATAAGTTGCGAAGCGCTATTAACAAATTTAAGTTGTCCACTTTCCTTAATCGGCAAAATATTTTCCTTTAAAAAGCTGGCTTTTTCCCGTGAATTAGGGTTTACAGCCCATTCCCAGTGTTTTTCGCTACAATAATAGGTGGCATTTTTAAATGCAGGTTCCAGCTTGGTTCTATCAGCATTATATTTAATGCTTCCACCGCAGTGATCAAAATGTAAATGTGTCAATACCATATCCGTTATGTCACCGCTGGTAAAACCATATTTATTAAGCGATTTTTCGAGAGTGTCATCACCATGGAGGTGATAATAAGAAAGGAATTTTGCATCTTGCTTATTACCTATTCCGTTGTCAACTAATATTAAACGGTTACCTGATTCTATTAATAGGCAACGCATGGCCCAACTACACATATTGTTGTCGTCCGCAGCGTTCAGTTTGTTCCACTCTTTGGTACTACGCCAAACATCGCGCCGCCGTCTAATTTAAAATGTCCGGTATTTATTGTATAGAGTTTCATGCACCTTAAAAATAGAGATTATAAACACAAAAAAGCCCGCAAATTGCGGGCTTTTTTGGTCAGAATAATTCAATTAGTGATTAATGATTAATTTTTTCACAACTTTTTCTTTGCCGTTTGTAAGTTCCATAAAGTAAACACCGTTAGGATGAGAACTCAAATCAATGTCTAAAACACTGCTACCAACCTGTTTAAAAGTATCTGCATAAAGCTTCTGACCAAGAGAGTTATATAGCGACATGTTAATATTTTCCTCGGACGACAATGTAAATATCAAACTAATAATACCATTGCTTGGATTTGGCATAATGTTAACATTTGAATTTAAATTGTTTTTTTCATCCTTAACTCCTAAAACGGGACTACAGGTAATTTGTGGGATTATTGCCAATTGAACTTTTGTACCTCTGTTTGATCTATACGAGCGCCAGGTATTGCTGGGGGACTGAAGAAACCAGCTACTGGAATCGGTCGAATTATTATTAAGGTTATTAGTAAATATATTTATTGAATCAGCAAAAATCGCATTGAAGTTGGGCTCAACTGAAGCGAAAAAGCCACTGTTTGAATTCGGAATGATTGGTTGCAAGAAATCGAAACGGAACGGAATAACGCCAGGATTTATTGTGTAATTTGGTTTCCCCAGGTAGCCGACCGTATTTACCACCGGGGTTGCAACAATTTGATTTAAACTGTAAGAAATCGGCGAACCTATTTGGGCAACAGGACCGGTAGCATTATTACCACCATATATTCGACATGTTACTTGAGAAAAGGCGTTTTGTGATATCGTTCCAAATTTATTAAACAACACAATTACACTATTAATTTGTGGTTGTGGTGTTGAAGTAAAGCTGGTTGTAGGAAAATATTGTGCAAAGGCTTTGTCTTTATAACAGTTGGTTCCTGCCAGATAACCCCTAAAACCAGATTGACATGCTAATACGTTTCCGTCATTTGGCACTTGATAACTTTTCAAAGTATCCACGTTTCTAATCATCTTAATGCTGTCTAAGCACAAATTAAAAGGAACACAAGTACCAGTAGCATTGACTACCATTGAATATGAAGAAGAACTTAAGCTATTGGTTGCCACTAAAGTTAACGTATAACTTCCCGCATTGTTAATTGTAATTGCGGGATTGGCAACTGAATTACCTGGATTAAAAAGTGCTGCCGGAGATGAACTCCAGATAAATGTCGGATTAGGGTAGCCTGACGACGTGTTAAAGGGAGTAAACGGTGCGCCAAGGCACTGGGAATTCGAAAGGTTAAAGGAGGCTACAGCCGAAGAAGAGGAGGCTGGCACCGGAGTTGCAGTGCATAAAGAATGAGTTCCTAACAGATATCGGTTTTGACACTGGCTAAGAGCTACCTGCATACGTATATTCTGCCCGGGAGTAAACATATACTTACAAGCGTCATCTAAATTATCCATGAAGTTCATAGGCATCTCGCCTTGTGGGCTTTGATTAATTCCGCAGGCGTTGGTTGGAGTTGAAATCACACAGCCTGTATAGGCTTGTTTAGAGGGTGGAGTGTCGTGACAATAATCAGACAAACAATTCCCATCGCCCCAAATGTGTCTTAAACCTAGCCAATGACCTAATTCATGTGTGGCGGTTCTTCCCTTGTCATTTGGCGCCAATATCGAACCAACCGTGCCAAATGCTTTAGTATAACACCAAATACCATCATTTGTTGCCGTACCAAAATTGCCGTTCAATAACCCAGTTAATCCTGTTCCTGCCGGATAGGTTGCAAATCCATTTATAGTTACGCTAGCAGGTTTATCTGTTAACCAGATATTCAAATACTTTGTTGGATCCCAAATTGTAGCAGGTATAATAGTTGTATTAATATAGTTTTGCAGGTTAACAGTAGGCGTCGATGGGTCCATCCAGGTATTCGCCAGCGCATTTACTCTATCAATTCCTCTTTCAGGTAAAACTCCGCCTGAAGGGCTTAACGTAGCAAGACAAAATCTAATTCCGGTGTTAGCTACTAAATTTGAAAACTGCGGGGGAACGCCGTTAACTCCACTGCCAACCCCAGCAAAATCATCATTTAATACTGCAATTTGCGACTTAACCTGATTAGAGTCGATATTGGGGTAGGTACCTACTGCTTGATTGTAATGCACAACATGCACAATTACAGGAATGGTGCGAGACACAGATTGAGTTTTATTAGCCAGTAAATTTTTTTGATACTCATCTACCTTGGCGTTAAACCAACTATCCCATTGCTGTGGCGGCGCAGAAGTACCACACGGAGCTTGTTGAAGTGCTTGGCCTTGAAGAAGAATTGACCCAAAAAAAACTAAATAAAATAAAGGTAGCTTTATGTTCATATAATGATATAATTAATCGTAATAAAATTATTAAAAAAAATCAATTAAAAAAAATCTCTTACTCAGTTAAACTATGGTTTTAATAACTCGTTTGCCTTGTTCCTCCTACACTTTGTTTAGTCTTGCGAATTTTAATAGGAGGTTTTTATTTCCTACTTTCTCAAATTGAATGATTGCTTTGGTTTCAGGCCAGGTACCTTCAAGCTGGATGATTTGGCCACTGCCAAATTTTTCATGCATGATTAGATCTCCTTTTTGTAAGGACTTATTCAAATTAACGTCTACTGGTGAAGAGTTTACAGGTAATGAATTAATACGAATCAATTTTTTTGGCTGTGGATTAAAGCCTATTGTTTTTTGCGGGTGACCAAGATTATCCGAGTAGTTTATTGAATTGGAGTTTAAAGACTCATAATCAATTCTTAGTTTGTCGAAAGTATTGTCTTTAAATGTTTTTGTAACTGGTTCTTCAGGGTATTCTAAAAACTGGCTGTTGATTTCATCAATAAATCTGCTCGGTTCACAATAAGTTATATTTCCAAAACGATACCTCGAAGTCGCAAAACTTAAGGTGGCTTTTTTTTCAGCTCTGGTTAGGGCCACGTAAAATAACCTACGTTCTTCTTCCAAATCGGAACGACTGTTGATAGATAATTGAGATGGAAACAAATTTTCTTCTAATCCAACAATGTACACATATGGAAATTCGAGTCCTTTAGCAGAATGCACAGTCATTAAACTTACTTTGTTGTTATCTGTGTCTTTTTCATCTTCAGTTTCGACGTTAGTGAGCAACGTAATTTCTTGCATGAACTCATCCAACGTTTTCATCAGAAAATTATTTTCTAGCGTGTTTGAATCCACCTGACCTTTTGTCAAGGCTATCTTAATTGTTTCATTTATTTCGTCCTCCTGCGGCGTGCGGGGTTGTTCGACAAAATCCTTAATGCCATTTAATAATTCCTGCACATTTTCGTATCTATTGACTCCCTCAGGACTTAGTTTGCTTTCGGCATACAGTTCTTTAACAATACCAGTGTTTACAGCAATATGGTTGGCAAGTTCATAAGCATCCTTAAGAAGAAGTAATAGGGAGTAAGACTTTATCTGAGTCACAAAGTCTGTAATTTTTGTACTATTACCAGCGTTTATTCCAAGATTAAACTCTTTTAAGTTACAGATTACCGTCCACAAACTAGTATCATGTTCTGCTGCTGCCACTGTTATTTTGTCAAGAGTACTTTGACCAATTCCTCTTGCCGGATAATTAATGATTCTGCGTAAACTCTCGTCGTCGCTATTATTTATGGTTAATCTGAAATAGCATAAGAGATCCTTAATTTCTTTGCGCTGATAGAAACTAATTCCTCCGTAAATTTTATAGGGAATATTTAATTTTCTAAGTGCTTCTTCAAAGGACCGTGATTGCGCATTTGTTCTGTAAAGAATAGCAAAATCACTATTCATGGCGCTATGTTGCAATCTTGTTTCTGAAATACTTAATGCAATTTTCTGACCTTCTTCCGTATCGGTTCCTGCTTTTAAAATTTTGAGTTTTTGGCCTAGTTCGTTATCCGTAAAAACTGTTTTTTTAAATTGATCGCGATTATTCGCTATTATTTGATTTGCAGCCTCAACAATAGTCTTTGTACTTCGGTAGTTTTGCTCCAATTTAAAAGTTTTTAAATCAGGGTAATCTTTTTCGAAGTTTAAAATATTTTGAATGTTAGCACCTCTGAACCCGTAAATGCTTTGCGCATCATCTCCGACCACGCAAATGTTTTGAAAACGTGCGGCCAATTGTTTAATAATAACATATTGAGAAAAATTTGTATCCTGATACTCATCTACCAAAATATACTTGAATTTATTTTGATACTTAAGTAATACACCCGGAAAATCACGTAAAAGAATATTGGTTTGATACAAAAGGTCGTCGAAATCCATACCGCCAGCTTTGAAATTTCTTTTTTGATAAGTTTCATAAATTTTACCCAAAAGCGGCTTTCTGCTACTTTGGTCTTCTTGCTGCGTGATGGGATTGTTAAGATATTGAACAGGCGAGATTAGTTTGTTTTTTGCATCGCTTATTCGGTTTAACACCAAAGATGGCTTGTATACTTTATCATCAAGATTATATTGTTTTAAAATATCTTTAATGATACTCTTACTATCATCCGTATCATATATGGTAAAGTTGTTTGGGTAACCTATTTTTTCGGCCTCCGCTCGCAGTATTTTAGCAAAAACGCTATGAAATGTACCCATCCAAAGGTTCTTTGCCTCCTTTTGCCCCACAATTTTCGCAATTCTATCTTTCATTTCACGCGCTGCTTTGTTCGTGAAAGTTAAAGCAAGAATATTAAAAGCATCAATTTTTTTTTCTAAAATGT
>CALMND010000360.1 GCA_937868565.1 uncultured Bacteroidota bacterium
GAAGGGTTGTTGCAAAAGCCAATGGTATCGACACACAGAGCGTTTATTAATTTTTCATACGAAACGAAGAAAAAACATTGGCAATTTGATTTCACTACCCAATATAACGGTTCAAAGCGTTTACCCTCTACAGCAGTAAATCCGGTAGAATATAGAAGAGCAAATTACTCACCGGATTATTTTAATCTCTTGGGTCAAATAACTTATCTTACTAAAATAAAAGCTTCAGACTTTCACATTTATTTGGGTGTTGAAAATTTACTCAATTACAAACAAATCAACCCAATTGCATCAAGTGATTTGCCATTTAGCAAATACTTTGATGCGAGTATGGTTTGGGGACCGGTTTATGGCAGGATGTTATATATGGGTTTACGTTTTAAACTAAAATAAAAAGACTCCTTTTGTGCTAAAAACCGTTTTATCGGTACATAATACGATTTTATACGGTTTAGTTTTACACTTAAAAAAGGCCGGAGTCTAAACTTATTCAAAACTATTTTCAGCAATTAATTAGGAAAAAAACAATTACAATTGCACTTAACGTAAAATACTATTGACGTCCATGTTTAGTTTAATGAGTAAAAAATACAGATTGGTCGATAAATATAGATAATTCATTGGAAAATATTACAAACGCTAGTTGTATTTTGGGAGACTGAAACGACACTTTGGGAGACTGAGGAGGCTCTTTGGGAAACTAGGGCGTAAAAACTGTAAGGAATAACTTATGTTTAGAGCACTTAAAATGAAACTTTATACTTTTAATGTAACTTATTAAAAATCAAATCAAAATCAACACAGTATGACTAAAACGCTTACCAAAATCCTTCAATTTTTTATTGCGGCCATTTTAAGTTTAAATGCAAATCAAGTTTTCTCGCAAGCCACCGGGGGCATAATCACAAATTACAGCAATTACAGTGTTCACACTTTTACTTCAACGGGTGTGTTTTATACGCCAGTGGCATTAAATGTGGAATATTTGATTGTTGCTGGGGGTGGCGGTGGCGGTGCTACTAGCGGGCCTATTTGCTTAGCCGGTGGTTGTGGACATTATAACGGTGGTGGTGGCGGTGCCGGAGGTATGCGTACAGGAACTTTAGCAATACCTGCCAACTCAACATACACCGTTACGGTGGGGGCAGGTGGCAATAGTGTTACTATCGGAAACGGTGGAAATGGAGGCTCTTCTTCATTTGCTACAATTACCTCGGCTGGCGGCGGCGGCGGCGGCGCGTACGGTGCTGTTGGAAATGCTGGTGGCTCATCTGGCGGAACGGGAAGAGATCAATCAAATTTTACTTTAGGAAATAATCCTGCGACTTCGCCTTCACAGGGAAATAATGGAGCTGTTCAAGGTGGTGGCGGAGGCGGGGCCGGTGCTTCGGCTTTTGACAGAGATGGTGGAGCCGGTGCTCCATCTTTTATTACAGGAACTTTAACGTATTACGCCGGCGGTGGTGGTGGGGCTCAAATTGGGGCTACCGCCAACTCTATAGGAGGTATTGGTGGAGGCGGTGCGGGTAGAAATTCACATGACTATCCGGGCAATGGAACAAGTGGGACTCCAAACACAGGTGGTGGTGGCGGTGCCGCAGGCGTAGGCTGGGCGTCGGGTGAAGGTGGGTCTGGAATAGTTATCCTTAGATACTCTAATGGTGAGGCTCTTGATTTTGATGGTATAAACGATAAAGTGGTAATAGGGAGTTCGATTAACGCTGTGTTCACTGCTACTAATACCATAACGTTGGAGGCATGGGTTAAACCGGCACAAACTTACTTTAGTGGAGTAATCGTCGGTAATTACGCAAATCCGAGTGGTGATATGCAGTTCTTGTTACGACATGAAGGCGATCAATTTACCTTTTGGGTTGACCCTGGAACTGGATACACTTCTGTTTACTCTGGCGCATCAACCGCGACCGCAAATATTTGGCAACATGTCGCCGGTGTTTGGGACGGTTCGGAAATGCGTATATACGTAAATGGCATATTAAAAGCAACTCATTCAAATGTAACTGGCCCTGGTTTCCCTATAAGAAATAATAGTGTAGTGATAGGCGGAGATTCTCTCAACGAAAATTTTACCGGAAGTATAGATGAATTAAGAATTTGGAAAACAGCCCGCACTCAATGCGAAATTAATACTTTTTTAAATTGCGAAATTCCTACTTCTGCCTCTAATTTGGTAGCGAATTATCATTTTAATCAGGGAAATTTTGCAGGGGCAAATGCGTCGGTAACCTTGTTGGCTGATGCATCTGGGAACGCTTACAATGGTATTCTTACTAATTTTTCTTTAACCGGTGCAACTTCTAATTGGTTAGTTCCAGGTGGAGTGATCTCAGGATCAAACATTCCTTTACCATCTTTAGTAATCGGTGTAATAAGTAGTAATCCTCTTAGTTGTATCGGTAATACTGTAACATTAAATGGCACTGGGGCCGATACATATAGTTGGACTGGCGGTGTTACTGATAATGTTCCTTTTAGCCCAACTATAACTTCATCTTACTCTGTTACAGGCACAAGTACTTTAACGACTTGCAGTAATACTGCGGTAAGTAGCATTGCTGTTGTTTCGTGTTCTCCCGCTTCTGCCTTAAACTTTGATGGAATCAATGATAGAGTGACTATCGGTAATTCCATGAATCAGATTTTTGATTCGCTAAATGTAATAACTCTTGAGGCATGGGTTAAACCTACAACCAATACAGGATATGGTATGATTGTAGGAAATCATCAAACAACAGGATCTTTGCAATTGCAATTTATGCTAAGACGTGATTTTAATAATTATAGTTTTTACGTTACCGATAATAATGGCATTCATTCGGTAAGCTCAGCAGCTAACGTAACAGTAAATGTCTGGCAACATGTTGCAGGGGTTTGGGACGGTTCGGTGATGCGTATTTATATTAATGGAGTCCTAAGTGGGACTTTATCTGGCATTAATGGTTCTAGTTTTAGCAGCTCAGATAAAGAGGTATGGATTGGACGTAATTCAAATGAACTGTTTACTGGCGACATAGATGAAGTGCGTATTTGGACTGTTCCACGGAGTCAATGCGAAATACTTTCTTTTATGAATTGTGAAATTCCAAATGTTTATCCCGACTTACTTGCAAATTACCATTTTAATCAGGGAACGGCTGTTTCACCTAATCCTACAATAACTACTTTATTTGACGCTTCTGGAAATTCTTACCATGGTTCACTGTTAGATTTTTCACTAACCGGACTTACTTCTAACTGGTCTAATCCTGGAGCTGTAGTTTCAAGCTACACAACGCCTGCCTTTTTAAGCGTTGTTGGTTCAACCATTAGTAATTCAGTTATTTGTCTCGGCGAAAGTGTAACTTTAAATGGTACAGGTGGCTCCAATACCTATACTTGGTCTGGTGGGGTAGTTAACAATGTACCCTTCAGTCCTACCGTTACTTCGTCCTATACCGTTACCGGAACAAATACAGTTGATATTTGCAATACATCCGTACAAACGATTACCGTGAATCCTGTTCCTAATGTAATAGTTAATAGCGGCATCATATGTAGTGGAAATAGTTTTACCATCAGCCCAAGCGGCGCGAACACTTATACCATTTCGGGTGGTTCGGCTATTGTAAATCCTAACGTTACAACGAGTTATTCCATTTTTGGAACAAGTTCGCTGGGTTGTGTGTCACCAGGTCCTGCTATAGCAACAGTAAGTGTTAATCCATCTCCTACTTTAGTCGTAAACAGCGGCTCGATCTGTGCGGGAAATAGTTTTACAATTATTCCTAACGGTGCCGATACTTATACAATTTCAGGTGGTTCTGCCATGGTTAGTCCTACCATAACTTCCAGTTATTCAATTACAGGAGAAAATGCAGGAGGTTGTTTAGCTGCAAACGCCGCCATTGCCACTGTAATTGTTGTAAACGCGGTTTTACCCAGCGTCACTGTTAACAGTGGCGTAATGTGCGTTGGAGATAGCTTTACCATTATTCCCAGCGGAGCAACGAGTTATACTTTTTCAAGTGGTTCGCCAATAGTTACCCCAGTTGCAAGTAATACCTTTGCTGTAATAGGCACCAATTCTTTGGGTTGCTATGGTACTGCTGTTAGTTCAGTGAGTGTTTCTAACTGCTTAGGTGGTAGCGGATGTTTGGGCTTGCAACTACCAAAAAACAATGATTACATTATCTTTCCTTCCCCATTTTACTCTTATAGCAATGCTATTACCGTAGAGGCATGGGTTTACATAGACAGCACGGTATCTGCCTACCCATGGATTACTCAAACTACCGAAGGTGTTAATGACGGGAAGACAAATGTTTGGATGTGGCACCATGGGAATAGCAATTCCATCAACTGGTATGTAAACGATAGTGTGTATTCCTGGAACACTGTCAGTTCTAGTGTCCTTCCAAGTGGTTGGCATCATATTGCAACAGTTGCGAATAGTTCTGTTTCTCAAATTTTTGTTGATGGGATTCTTAATGCCTCAGGCTCTGGTATAACTACTTCTATACCTTCTAATACATCCTCAGTTATACATCTTGGCCACGATGGAAGGTATCCAGACGATACCAGCGACTACAGAAATGGTGATTTTAAAATAAGTGAATTAAGAGTATGGAGCCTTGCGCGTACACAAGCAGAAATACAAACTTATTCGGTTTCCTGCTTAACACCTACAGTTAGCGGCCTCGTATTGTACAATCAATTTGGAGATGGAGCTGGAAGTAATAGCGTGACATCGATGATAGGGCCAAATGGTATTTTACAGCACATGGACAGTATTGCAGATTGGGTAGAGGGTTCCGGTAAGGAATGTTGCACGGGTGCTGTTGCAGCCGCACTTAAATTTGATGGCGTAAATGACCGAATAAATTTAGGAAATTCCATTAGTACTCTTTTTAATCCTTTAAATGTAATTACCGTGGAAGCTTGGGTTAACCCAACTAGTGTTGCCGGTAATGGAGCCATTGTAGGCAATTATAATAGCCCTTCGCAAATGCAATTTTTATTGCGAAGAGATGGAAACCGATATGCTTTTTTAGTGAAAGAAGGCCCCGGCAACAGTGTTGTTCAATCGGCAGTGGGAACGGTAACCTTAAACACGTGGCAGCACGTGGCCGGTGTTTGGGATGGTTCGCAAATTCGTATTTACATTAATGGAGAATTAAGAGGAACTACCTCTGGTGTTAATGGTTCCGACTTTTCAAACACCTCCAACAACGTTGGTATTGGGCATACTATGGGTTCAGAACACTTTGCTGGAAGTATTGATGAAGTTAGAATATGGAATCAAGCTTTGAGTCAATGTCAGATAGCCAGTTTCAGAGGGGCAGAAATTCCAAATCCTACTCCTGGTTTAATTGCCAATTACCATTTTAATCAAGGACTAAATGCTAAAAATAATAGCTCTGTTACCACGTTGATAGACGCTTCCGGTAGCTCCAGGACGGGTACGCTTAGTAATTTTGCATTAAATGGTTTTACGTCTAACTGGTTAACACCAGGCGGTGTAACCACCTACTCTACGGGTTCTTTACCAATAGTTGTAGGAGCAAGTGTTACTAACTCTGTTGTTTGCCTAGGTGCGTCAACAAAATTAAACGGTACCGGTGCTCATGTTTACAGTTGGACAGGTGGAATTAGTAATAATGTAATATTCACTCCAACTTTAACAACAACTTACACCGTTACGGGAACAAATACTTTGAGTTCTTGCACCAGCACAGCTGCCATTACCGTTAGTGTTAATCCAGCTTCGAGTATTACCATAGGAGCCATCAGTGGCGCTTCTCTTGTTTGCCCCGGTAATGTAAAAACCTATAGTATTGCTCCCGTTGTTGGTATCTTATCCCATAAATGGACAGTTCCTTCAGGTTGGACGGGAACGAACACTACCAATATCGTGAGCCTGACAGCTGGATTGTCAAGTGGTATTATCAATTTAACTCCTATTTATTCTTGCGGGGCAGGTATCTCTCAAACTAAAAGCGTTACAGCAAAACCAAGCCCAACGATAGCCGTAAGCAGCGGTGCAATCTGCGAAGGGAATTCGTTCACTTTGGTTCCGTCGGGCGCACTTACCTATACATTTTCAGGTGGTTCCTCAGCGGTAAGTCCAACTCTTACTACTACTTACTCCGTAACCGGAACAAACAGTTTGGGTTGCGAATCTTTAAACCCTGCTATTTCTACCGTTTCTGTAAAACCTGCACCATTGGTATATGTTAATTCGGGTGGCCTTTGTAGCAATCTTGGTAGCGGTAGTTTCACTATTTTCCCAAGTGGCGCTAATATCTACACAATTTCAGGAGGTTCTTACATAGTAAGTCCTCTAGTAAGTACTAATTATACGGTTACTGGCACAGGTTCTAACGGTTGCAAAAATGCTCTTCCTGCAATCAGCTCTGTATCGGTTGGCAACTGTAAGCTTGTTTCCGGATGTCTTGGTGTTGATATGCCACGTAAAACAGATTATATAAAATTTACGAATCCTTATTATAACTTTAATAAAGCAATAACGGTCGAGGCTTGGGTGTATTTGAATGGAGAAAATTCGTCAGGCCCTGGAATGGGACAAGGTACAGCGGGAGTGGATAATGAACTATCAAATGTTTGGTTATGGCACCCAAGCTCAGGGAACCAGATAAACTGGCACGTCAATTATGATGGTAATTTTAACAGTGTGGCTACTGGGGCCCTAGATAATGGATGGCACCATATCGCTACAGTTGCTGATACTGTTAGTCTGAGAATTTATGTGGACGGTGTTTTAAACGCAGAAGGAGGTCAGGGAATAACTAACACTATTAAAAACAATCCCCTTTCTGAACTGCATATTGGGCATGATGTGAGATATCCAAATGACACGAACAGTTATTTTAGTGACTATAAAATAAGCGAATTAAGAATCTGGAACGTAGCGCGTACTGAACAACAGATACAGACCTTTTCCAATTCATGTTTAACTTCAACCACCAGTGGCTTGGTTTTATACAATCAGTTTGAAGATGGTATTGGCAGCAATATTGCCACATCACTTATTGGACCAAAAGGCATACTATACAATGTAAACGCAACCAGCGATTGGGTATTAGGTTCCGAAATGGATTGCTGTGCTCCACCCGCCTCTGCTCTTAATTTTGACGGGAGCAATGACAGAGTAAATTTAGGAAACTCTATTTCTGCACTCTTCAACCCATTAAATAAGATTACTCTGGAGGCATGGGTAAAACCTACCAGCGCTTTCGGAAATGGTGCCATAGTTGGTAATTATAATTCCAATAATCATACCCAATTTTTATTGCGTAGAGATGGTAACCGTTATGCCTTTATGGTAAATGATGGAACCGGAAACAAAACGGTTCAAACTTCAGCGGGGACAGCCACAACGAATGTATGGCAACATGTGGCTGGTGTTTGGGATGGTTCACAAATTCGAATTTACATAAATGGAATTCTAAAAGGCGCCACAACAGGAGTAACAGGTTCTAGTTTTGCGAACACTTCCAACAATGTTGGAATAGGACATTCATTGAACTCGCAACATTTTAATGGAAGTATAGACGAAGTGCGTATTTGGAGCGTAGCCCGAAGCCAATGCGATATTAATACTTTCAGAAATGGTGAAATTGCTGATTCCTCCCTTGGTTTGGTTGCTAATTATCATTTTAACCAAGGGCATCCTGCAACTGCAAATCCTTATGTAACCAATTTAACAGATGCTTCAGGAAATGCGCATACAGGCACGCTTACAGGTTTCGCTTTAACTGGTACCGTGTCCAACTGGGTGACTCCCGGGGGTGTGATTTCCGGTTCAAGTAATTCTTTAAGTCCTTTGGCGATTGGTGCTACGGTTACAAATTCTGTTATTTGTTTAGGAGCTTCTACCCAATTAAATGGTACCGGTGCACATGTTTATTCATGGACGGGCGGAAGGATCAACAATGTTCCGTTCAGCCCAACACAATCAGCTTCTTATACAGTCACCGGTACTAATACTTTAAGTGCATGCACCAACACAGCCGCTATTTCCATAACGGTTAATCCCGCTTCAACAATAAGTATTGGAGCTATCAGTGGAAACACCTTGATTTGTCCTTACGAAACACAAACATACAGTGTTGCCTCTATTGGCGGTGTTTTTAATTACAATTGGTCTGCACCGAATGGTTGGACAGGTAATAGTAACACAAATACGATAGCTATTACCGCCAGTTTAAACGGAGGTAATATTACGGTAACACCTTATTACTCATGTGGTGCAGGGATTGCAAGAACCATAGCTGTATCAGCCAAAGAAAGCCCAAGTATAACGGTTAACAGTGGTATTATTTGTACTGGCGAAAGTTTCACTTTAATACCAGCCGGGGCCAATAACTATACGTATTCGAGTGGCTCGGCTGTGATTAGCCCAACTATCACGAGTACTTATACAGTAAGTACCACGAATACTCTGGGCTGTATTGGTTCCGCTGTCAGCACGGTAACGGTTTCCAGTTGTGAGTTTAGTACTGGATGCTTTGGGCTTCAATTGCCTGATACTGCCGACTATATTAAATTTTCTTCTCCGTATTATTCCTACAATAAGGAATTAACTGTAGAAGCCTGGATATACTTGGATAGCACTGCCAACTCAACACCATGGATGGGACAGGGAACCTACAATGTGGATGATATGGCCGACAATGTTTGGTTGTGGCACTCTAATGGAATTAACTCATTAGCCTGGCTAGTAAACGATAATGGAACCTGGCAGTCAGCAACTTCAACTGCCCTCTCGAACGGCTGGCATCATATCGCAACAACAGCCGACACCACAGGACTAAAGGTTTATGTGGACGGAATATTAAACGCTTCAGGCAATCCAATTGAATCCAATATACTTAATAATTCTGGTTCTGAAATCAACATTGGGCA
>CALMND010000361.1 GCA_937868565.1 uncultured Bacteroidota bacterium
TAGTTTCTTCCAAATCTTCTTCTTCTTCCTTATCCAAGAAAAAAGTTATTTGAATCTTCCCATTATTTGAATTATGGAATTTCTTAAAAAAACCATTAAAGAATTGAATATTTGAAGTGCTAAAATACCCCATGTTAATTTCAATCTCGAATTTTTTTCCCTCAGCAACCTTAAAAGCTGTCTCCCACTCCATAATTTCCTTAAAAAAAATACTCGGGTTGGAAACAAAAGAGTTCCCTTTCAAAACCATTTTATGTTCTTTGGAATTGATAGATAAGTAAGGTGAACTTTCTCCCTGGTTTAAGGTTATCATCAATCAAATTTAAGAAATATTTTTATTAAGTCTCTCTTTTAATCGGGGTAATATGGCCTCCCACCCATATAGAACCTCACCATACAAGCGTTTCATGCCTTCTGAGCCTGATTCCATGATTTCTATTTCAGTCAGTTTTGAGGACATTTTATCGAGTCCAAAAATTGACACGGTCGATTTTAGTCCGTGGGCTATCCTTTTTACATTTTCGTCATTCCCATTCTGAACTTCAAAACCCATTAAGTTCATATCGCGGCTGGTATTTTTAATAAAAAGTTCCGTCATCTCCAGTTCAAAATATTCATCACCACCTGACAATTCTCTTAGTCTATTCAAATTGAGTTCATCCGTTCCACTATTTTGCGATGTAAGAGCGCCATTTTTCGATGGGCCATTCAGAATTAGTTGGTGAATCTTAAATTGTAAATCAATTGCGTTAAAAGGTTTTGAAATATAATCGTTCATCCCCATTTCTATACACTTATCTTTCTCTCCCACGAGCGAGTGAGCGGTCATAGCCATAATCGGCAAATTTAATTTCAAAGACTTCCTTATTTCTTGGGTAGCCTGATAACCATCCATTTCAGGCATTTGAAGATCCATTAATATCAGGTCAAAGTTTTCCAACTTCAATTTTTCCAGAGCAATTTTTCCGTTTACCGCAATATCCATGTCAAATCCAAAACCTGTTAGCACTCGTTTTGCCAACTTTTGGTTTAATTCGTTGTCCTCAACCAGTAGTATTTTTATTTTTCCAATCGGAGTATCGTTTGTTGCTTCTTTTCTTTTTTGAATCCCTGATTCGGAACCTACTTTATCAAAGCTTATACAAAAGCTAAACTCCGAGCCTTTGTTTAGCTCGCTGGTCAAAAGAAGCGTGCCGCCATACATTTCAATCAAATTTTTGGAGATACTTAAACCTAAACCCGTTCCTCCATATTTTCGCGTCGTTTCATCCGAAGCCTGTGTAAATCTCTCAAACACCGCTTTTATTTTATCTGCCGGTATTCCGATACCCGTATCTTTGATTGTAAACTTTATCTCACAACTTGTTTCGTTATCCTTAATCAATGCAAGTGAAACAAAAACTTCACCACGTTCTGTAAATTTAATGGCGTTACCTATTAAATTGTATAAAATTTGATTTAAACGCACCTGGTCGCCGCATACTGAATCTGGCAAAAAAGAATCTATAAACAGATTCAACATTAAATTCTTTTCTCTTGCCTTAATTTTTAGCAGTGAACATGTATTTAAAACGGCCTCTTTAATATAAAACGGGGTTTTTTCTAAAACAAGTTTACCCGACTCTATTTTTGAAAAATCAAGAATGTCATTAATAATTCCAAGTAGGTTTTGACCCGCTGATTTTATAGCCTCCACACATTCTCTTTGGTCAGGGTTTAGATCATTCGCCCAAAGTATATCCGTACAACCAATTATGGCATTCATAGGGGTTCTTATTTCATGGCTCATATTAGCAAGAAAAAGATCCTTTGCCTGATTACTTTTTTCAGCAATTAGTTTAGCTCGTTTTAAGTCTTCCTCGGCTCTTTTCCTTTCAGTAATATCTTCCGCAATTGCCAAATATCCTATGTTTTCTTTCTGTTCACTTTGTATCACCTTTAGCGAAAGTCGGACTAGAAACTGACTAAGGTTTTTTCTTACAAAAGTCCATTCATTTATATCTGTATGTCCGGAGGTGGCTTTCCTAGAATAGTTTTGAAATGTACTGGCGTCTGCTAAGTTCTTTGACGCCAAAAAACGGTTAATTTCAGGTTCCAGATGAAATGCAAGTAACGAAATCTTATCAACTACTTCTGAAGCTTTATAACCTAAGATTTTTTCAGCCCCCGCATTAAAGCCACGTATTATTCCTGAATTGTCGGTAAAAATAACGCTGTAATCTGTGCCATTTAAAATAGCGTTGTGATAATATCCAAGTTTAGCGAATCTTTTTTCTAATACTCTTTTTATTCCAGATTTCAGGTGGTCATTTTTTGTTCGCTTTTCGAAGCCTGCACTTAACTGTTCGCTAAGTATTTTTATAGCGTCTTTTTGCTCATCGGTTAATAGTCTTTGTTTTATATCGAGAATGCATAAAGCCCCGAACGGTTTTTCTGAATCTGTTTTAAAACAAATTCCTGAAAAAAACAATTCATTAAACGTGTTGAGCGATTCGAAGTGTGTTCTTAAAAAAGACCCTTCCGAAAGAGTCTCATTAAATTCGTAAACGGTATTACTTGACCTCAAATTTTCCAGCACCTGATGGTTTGGTATAATTTCCGGAACCCCTTCTCCAAATGCGTATCTAATAAAAAGGCTATCTAATTCGAAGGTGCAAACGAATGCAATTGGAACCTGCGCAATATAGGCCGCAAGTTTGGTAATACCTTCCAGTTCTTTGTCAAATATTTGAGAATTTCTCAAGAGATGATTAAAAAATTATTATATCAAAAAACATGCGTTTGCAATTTTATTAAACTAAAAGGGAGAATAAAGTTTTATTCTCCCTGTATTAGTTAATACCTATTTTGTTACCTCTCGTAGGTTACTTTAAATTCAACCCTGCGATTTTGTGCTCTACCTGCAGGTGTCTTGTTATCTGCAATTGGAACATCAGAACCAAAACCAGTTGGTTTCATTTTATCCGCGTTAATTCCTTTCGCTATTAAGTATGCCTCAACAGCGGCTGCTCGCTTAGATGATAAGGTCTTGTTTGCGTCATAATTTCCAACGTTATCTGTATGTCCTTGAATTTCTACATTCCAATCAGGATTTTCCTTTAATACTGTTGCAACGTTGTCTAATATCGGGTAAGATGTTTTCTTAATAATATCCTTGCCTGATTCAAACTGAATGCCGGCCATCGCTTTCTGGAAAATTTCCTTAGCCTTTGCATTGATCTTGACTTCAGGGCAACCATTCTTTTCTTTCAAACCGGCAACTTCAGGGCATTTATCTACGTTGTCGGCTACTCCGTCTCCATCGGTATCAGGGCAGCCTTTCATGTCAGTCGTACCCTTCACAGTAGGACAAGCGTCCTCAGAATCTTTAATGCCGTCGCCATCTGTATCTGGACATCCTTCAAACTGAGCAATACCAGCTTCGTTAGGGCACTTATCTTTTGAATCTTCGATACCATCATTGTCCGAGTCAGGACATCCTTTAAAATCAGCCTTACCTTTCACTGTTGGACAAGCATCTTCAGAATCTTTAATACCATCCCCATCTGTGTCGGGACAGCCTTTAAACGCTTCTAAACCTGCTACTTCCGGGCAATCATCTACATTGTCAGCTATACCGTCTTTGTCTTTATCTAACATGCAACCATCCTCATCTACAGGAGTTCCGATTGGTGTTTCTGGACATTTGTCCTTCGCGTCCACAACGCCATCCTTATCACTATCTTTTTTTCCGAAGCCAAAAGTAACGCCAATATTATGTTGCAATTGCATATCATTGATTCCTTTTGAAACATAATCTCTTTTATCATTTAACGTGTATCCAAAGGTTGAAAAATAACGTAAAGAAATTCCTGACATGAAGCGATAATCTAATCCCACCCCAACCGGAATAAGAGGATCTATACCCGAGTTAACATGATAGCGGCCTTTTCCTCCCTGGGCGGCATCCAGATTTCTAAGTCCAACTCCCAGAAAAACAAAAGGAACAAATTTTGCGTCTACTTTTTGAATTATTTTGTAACGTAAAGTTAAATCACCATAGTTATTTCTTGCTCTGAGGCTGGTGATTGGTTTTTTAGCAACATAATAGCCGTGCTCGCCATAAGAGCCATAGAGGCTTAAATCTAAAGCTTTATTTAAGTATTTTGAAACACTTAATGCGCCAAAACCATAATAAGCTTTATTAAAGTTAAAGAAACCATTTCCCAAGTCTCCATTGTATTCCGACCTTCCTATGAATAAACCAACGTTCCAAGGTTTATCTTCTGTTTGAGAAAAGGATGCATTACTAAAAAGTATTGCGACTAATAATAAATTTTTTATGGTTGCTTTCATGTTCTTATTTTATATTTTTAAAATTTGTAGCCAAATCCTATGGCAAAGGTTGTCATTAATTGAAGTCGTGGGCCGTTAATATCTTTAGGGTCATCGCCATAAATTCCATTTTTATTCCAATCTCTTTGACGCACAACATCGTCGTCGTACACCATCTGCGAAATAATATTTGCTGTTAAGTATTTGCTCAATTTAAACGTAAGGAGGTTATTAAACACCACATCGATATTTCCGGGATTGTGCGTGTAATTAGAGAATAAGTCGAGATATGTATCTAAATTCACATTTTTAGCAATATCTTTCTTGAATTTTAAAATCACTCTGCCCCCAAACTCAGTACGCATACGCTTTCCAGGTGTAATAAGTTTACCAGTAGTAGCGTCATACACGGCTTTATCTACTCCATAAGCACCCGCATCAGCCAAATACTGGCGATTAACCATAGTGATTTTACCTGCCAAGGGAGCAAAAGTGGCGGAAAAATAATTTGTTGGTTTAAAATCCAAACCAAGAGCCACCTGCGTATACCCTGGAGAGTTAAAGTCTGAGCCTGCCTGACCATCAATTATATCGCCATTATACTTGTATCCGGGCGCAAACTGTGTTCTGTAATCCAATTGTGCTGCATAAAACCAGTATTTACCAAAGGCATTTATATTATACTTTGATAGAGCAAAAAGCTGATCTATATTTTTTCTGAATAATGCCGCGTCTCCGGGCTTAATAATTCCATACTGACCGTCCAGCTTGTTAGCCCACTCCTGCTTACCTTTTTTATAATTGGCTTCTAAATTTAAGATCGCATTTACAGCCACGTTATTTTGTCCGCCTCCTTGCCAATCGCTAACTGCGGTTTGGCTCGCGTTAAGTCCAAAAAAGCCTGCTTTTTTCCAATAGCTCGTGTCTTTTTTTGCTTCCTGTGCAATAACAGCTGTCGATGCAGCAAGTGTAAATAGTATTAAACTTCTTCTCATAGTTATAAATTATTTTTTTAATAAATCTCTGATTTCAGATAATAATTTTTGCTCTGCCGAAGGTGCAAGGGGCACTACAGGCGCTGCTTCTTCTTTCTTCTTTGCTGCATTCATTGCTTTAATAATCATAAATAAAACAGAGGCCACAATTACAAAAGAAATAACGTTCGAAATAAAGCTACCGTATTTTACAGCTCCCATCTTCAAATCGGCTATGTTACTTAAATTTGCCGCTTCAAGCGCAGGGCTTAAAAGCAGAGGCGTAATAACATCGTCAATTAAAGAAGATACTATTTTTCCAAAAGCGGCGCCTATTACAACACCTATAGCTAAGTCTACTACATTGCCTTTCATGGCAAACTCTTTAAATTCCTGAATCATTCCCATAGTTTTTACGTTTTTAATTGTTTATGGCCGTAAAAGTAACTAAATAAATTAATCCGTGTTTTCCAATTCGACCAAGAGCATAAAAACGGGCACAACCTGAATTATTAGGCAGACAAGCAATGGCAAATAGCATAAACTGGGCTATAAACCTAACTCAAAAAAGAATAAAAAAACAGCGTTTAGTGCCAAGTAAAAGAATACGAGTTAATAAATCATTTAAGCGACACAAACCCGTATCTTATACGGTTATAGCTTTGAGGATTGTGCCCACTTATTAAATATATAAACCCGAACAAATACTATCATATGAAAACATCAACCACGTTCGAGATCTTCGTCGGAGATCGTGTGATGTTATATGTGTTTCACTTCAATAATGGCGTCAGTAATAGTTGTATAATCATTTACTGAGTCGATTAGTTCAGGATCATCAATATTACAATGCCAGCTTACAAGTAAATTGTACCCTCCTTTTTGTATTTCGGCTACCTTATCAAATAAGTAAACAAGCATTTTTGCACTTGCTGAATTGTAATAATCACAAAATATTTTTAATTGAAACTCGTCATGCTTATCAAAGCGATTATTCTCAAATACACTTGAAATCCAATTAATTATTGGCGTAAAAAAGGAATGTGCGTCTTCAGGAATGCATCTGCCTTCGATAATTAAAACCCTACTGCTGATATCAAAATTAACGCTTGGTGTAAATTCGTTTTTGCTTAATATTAAATTTTCCATTTTTTTGTCTAACTGATTTTTACCATTAAAGAAAAGCTCGAATTTTCGTTATTAATTGGCTCGAATAAATAATTTATTTTACTTCCTGATTTTCTCGATATTTCAATTAACCCAAGTCCTGCACCCCCTTTGTCAGAAATAGTATTGTTACGCAAAGAGGTTTTATAAAATTCACCTAACTCCTCCTTGTTAAGTGAGTTAATTTTGTCCATTTTTTCCTTTAAGCCAGAAATATTTTCATTGTGAATGCTATTACAAAAACTAACTAAATAATCATTCTCCTTTTTAAAAACAAGAAAAGATGCCTTGTTTTCAGGATCAATAAACTCAGACGCATGCCTTTCAATGTTCTGTATGCATTCTACCACAACCTGTAACACTCTTCTTTTGAGTGATAGGTTGGTTTCTGCCACCATACTGTTATCAATAATACTTAAAACATTGGAAACCACTCCGTTCTTAATTTCCCCGCCATACGCCACAATAATTTTCTGGCCCATAAGCAGACAATGGTACTTTTGTATGAATTCTAAATTATCCATTTGTGTTTGTTTAAATTTTTATTCCTATTAATAAAATATCATCTATTTGTTTAGTATCTCCTTGATGCTCGTGCAAACTTTTCTTAATGGCTTGCGTAATTTCTGTGCCTGATTTATGGAAGTTTTCGAGCATTACTTTATTCACGCCCTGTCTTCCGAATTTTGTGCCTTTCGCCCCAAACTGATCTTGTATCCCATCAGTGTACGCTATCATCCAGTCGTTAGGTTCAAGAATAAACGTATGGTTTTCAAAATGTGATATTTTAGGTGGTTTGCCGCCAATACCTTTTCGCTCACCTTTATACTCAATAACGTCTTTATTGTTTTTAAAATGGTACAAATTTCTATTACCTCCCGAAAATACTACTTCTCTTCTTTCTTTTTCAACTCTGCACAAAGCAATATCCATTCCATCGCTGGCGTCCTGCGTTTCTTGTTTCAAAGATATTCTCATACTGGCATTTAATTTCTCTAGGATTTCCCCTGGCAATGGAGCCTTAGTATATATTGTTAAGAATAAAATGCCCGATGATTGACATCATGGCTCCGGGTACTCCATGCCCAGTACAATCAACTAAAGCTATATAACTATATTTTTCTGTTTCTTTTACCCATAAAAAATCTCCACTAACAATATCTTTAGGTTTAAAAAACATGAATGCATTCGGGCAACATCCTTTCAGATCTGTTTCGTTATACAATAATACTTGCTGTATACGTCGCGAATAGTTTATGCTATCAGTAATTTGCTTGTTTTTAATATTCAAATCCTTTTTTTGTTCTTCAAGCAAAAGCGTGTTTTCCTGCAACTTTTCTATCATGAAATTAAAAGAGTCCGCCAATTGACCAGTCTCATCTTTACTTTGACTTATTGCCCGTACCGAAAGGTCTCCAGAAGTTATTTTTTCTGTTGTGCCAATAAGAGCTGTGATAGGCCTAGTCAGCAAACGGGACACAAGAAAACCTAATAAAATGCCAACTAAGGAAACCACCCCGCTAAATATAAAAGTTGTTTTGGTGGCTTGAGCAATTTTGTCTTTAATTGTTTTCTTAGAATATCCAATCACAATTTCTCCGTCGAAAGTTTCGGTTTTAAAGCCTTGCCGCTTTATGACTGTGTTTTCATCCGAATCAAGTTTAATAAGTTCGGGATTAAAGGTAGTAGGTATTACCGAAAAGAAGATTTTATTCCCCTGAGGGTCTATCTTGAATAACGAAACGAAAAGCATACGTTTATCGTTGCTGGCGTATTCCATAGACGTTTGAACGCCCCCGAAATTTTGCTCCTCCAGAGCAATACGCACACCAAGCGAAATTGTTCGCGCAACCCCCAACACCTCGTGCTCGTAGCTCTCCGTTAATAGTTGTTTTTGTTTGTTAGGAAAATAGATGAACAAAATAGGAGAAAATAGTACTATGACTACAATAACAACAAAATTAATTTTATACTTAAGCGAAATATTCATTGTTTATTTTACACTGGATATTGCCTCCGAGCCATCTATCTTAATAGCTTTAAGATTGTTACTTAAATTTGATTGATCTATGATGCCAATAGCCCCTTGAGTGTTAGCCACAAAATTTTTAAGATCTTCTGTAGATTCGAACGTTTTAGGGGCAGTTATTTTCCCCTGAAAAACCTGCATCAGATAATATTGGTCCATGTCATTCGCCGACATGTTTAATATTTTTTCAGCGGTAATCTTACCAATAGGTGTGCTCGATTTCATAACCGCCAAAATAATCTTCTTTTTATCAGGCCAACGAAGCACTTCTCCCTTAAATATTCCTTTTAGTTGTTTTTTAGTAAGGTCATTCGTTGGGTTACTTAGGTTGACAATAACAGTAATAGAATTGGCCGCACTAAAGTCCTGCTTTTTATCGGGAGGATTGATGAAGCCATAGCAAAGCACGAAAGAAAAAAGAAAAGTGATATGTCTTAATATTTTCAGCATATTTTCTTTCATCTTAAAAACCGATTGCGAACGATAAGGTTGCCACATGCATAGGTTTAACATTTACTATTTCCTGTCTACAAAATTCTAGTTTTAAGTTGGCAAGGTAGTTAAATGCGTACCTGATTCCAAGCGTGAACTTTTGATTGGTTAGGCCATTAAAATAAGTATCGTTTTTACCAAAGTCAATATTGTCATATAAAAAATATGGTGTTACTTTATCGTTAATTCGGTATCCAAAGTATGCAAATAAGGCATTCGTGGTTGCATCTTGTTTCACAGGTAACCCATAGGAGTGCAAGATATAATGGTCTTCTGCAATGAACTCAAATTTAGATCCCAAATAAGCAATATGAAAAGCGCCTTGTGCAATACTGATCGGGGATTTTAGCGTATCACCAGAAACAACGTTGCTCTCGAAACGATTAAGACGATCTGAATATCCGGATACACCAATTTCGAGTTTATCCAAAGGTTTTATATGAAGACCCGCCGTAATTGCCTTGTTATCATTATCATCCGCCACGTAGTGATTCGCGCCAATCCCGTTACTTAAAGCTAAATCATATCCAAATTTTAGCTTACCGATGTCGTGTCCACTTAACCATAGCCCTGTCAGATGTATTGGTAAAATTCCTCCTTCATCTTCAAACTTTACCGCATCCGGACGAGATATAGTTGGTTGTATAAGGGTTCCATGGTGATAGGCATTATTCCAATAACCTAAAGGGTTATGAAACTTCCCAGCCTTAATTTCAAACCAATTATCAACTTCATATTTAATGATTACGCGCTCAACGTCCAAAACAAAATGTTCATCGAACTCAAAGACTGTTTCCCCTAAAAAGGATATACGGTCGGTTATATTTGAGGTTACAAAGTTATCGTATTGGCCAACGGCAAAAGCGCCTTTGCCTTGTTCTCTATAACTGGAATTAACATTTGCAAAACCTCTGATTTTAGTGTCCTGCGCATTTATTAGGCATGCTGTTAAAAGAAAAATGGAGATAATTTGCCTCCTTAACTTCATACTTCTATTTTTATTTATAAACCAAATCTAAATAAACTAAAATTTTAGGTAAATACCAAAAATAGTGTTTTTTTTGTCGCAAAGCCAAATAAATTGGCAAAACAGTAAATGGGTAGGCTGTTCATTCAATCAACGAAAAGTGTCTTTTTTAAACCACCACTCGTACCACATAATTCCTTTTTTTATTAAATAACTACCTGAAAAACTTATTAAATAAATAATAAAACAAAATTATTACGACTAAAGAACAAACCAAAATTATAATTGTTTGATGCGAATTAGGCTTGATGTTTCTGTTTTCAATTAGGTTCTCTTTTTGAGCCAGTAAACGGTGTACTCCTAATTTCTCACGCAAAAACTTTACTTCATCAAAATAATCATTGCCGTAGTTAGGCGTGTAATAGTCTTCCTTTTCGACACGAAAATACCTACGGCTACGACTACACCAATCCATTTTAGCATTGTTAATTTGTTTGTAATTGCTGTAAATAATCCATTCCTCGCCTATATTAAACTGACGGGCGCATTCGCCATCACACTCAAACAATACTTTAAATTCTTTGGTAGTGTTGCCTTTGTATAATTCATCAATCGAAAATATGGCCTCTCCCAATTTTCCATCACAATTCTTTAAAGAGATAACTTTTCCTTTGAAAACAATTTCATATTTATCACACTCGCTTAAATCTAATTTGGTTAAAGGACACTGGCATGCAAACGATTTGAAATTTAAAAGGAAAAAGAAAGTAATTCCAAAGAGAAAACTCTTCTTAGAAAAGAAATGTGCTTAGAGGCCATGCGATTAAACTATTTTC
>CALMND010000362.1 GCA_937868565.1 uncultured Bacteroidota bacterium
TTTGCAGCAGAATCCTTACATGTGTTTA
Source organism: uncultured Bacteroidota bacterium (assembly GCA_937868565.1). GTDB lineage: Bacteria > Bacteroidota > Bacteroidia > B-17B0 > Aurantibacillaceae > Aurantibacillus. The sequence continues at coordinate 29 of CALMND010000362.1, forward strand.
GATTGGTTTTGATCATGTTATAAATTCCTGGTAAGGACACTGATATTGTGTTGCTGGTCGCACCAGCCACAAGTACCCCATTTTTATACCATTGACTCGCTCCTCCGGAAGACCCTGTTAAGGTTATGGACTGCCCTGAACAAAGCAGGGTGGGCCCTGAAATAGCAACTGTTGGTATAGCAACAACACTAACCGTTATGCCCGGAGCCAATGAATCCTGGCCGCAACCGTCATTAATTCTACATTTATAATATCCAACACCGCTTGTAGCTGTTGGAAGTGATATCAATGTAGCACCAATAATGGCAATATTGTTTTTATACCATTGATAGGTTGCCCCTGGTGTGCCGCTCATGGTTAAGGTAACAGGAGCCTGATTGGCGCAGTAGGTTCCTGTGGTAATGCTTCGTGAACAGGTAATGTAGGCCATCCCTTTGGGATAATACCCACCTGCACTATAAGAAACATATACACTACTACCACCGGCCGCCCTTACTTTTCTATAATTCAAATCCCAATCGCTGGTTGTAAAAACACTTCCTGTTTTATAAACCGCGCTGGTTACTTCACTGCTGGGAGCTCCAATAGCAATAGTAGTTGATGAAACAAAAGAAGTATCATAAGACCTAAAGCTAACAGAATTACCGCCAGTCCAGTGATATACCTTATTATCGACCGGATTATAACAAATAACCTGACCGTAAACATTATTAACTGACGTTATTGCCGTTTTGGCTGCGTTGGTTACATTGATTCTATATACAGTACTGCCAGGTGTTCCGCCTGAACCGGTAACTCCCAAAAGAGTACCGTTTCCATTAAATGTAAGTGAAGAAAATCTGTTCCCGAGAGTCCCTACGGACGTTACTGAACCTGTTATCGGATTTATAGTGACAAGTGAAAACGAGCCGGCGCCGTCGTTTACAGCCCCATAAAAAACGCCGGTAGATGGTCTTTTTGCCAAACCGTGTATCCCCTGAAAACCACCACCAGAAAACGTCATACTTCTGGTAGCCAATTGTGCATAAGTAGCCGTATCTAGTATTCTCAGTGTTTGATCGAAATTAGAAACAACCAATAAGCGCGTTACACTTTGACCCTTGTAGTTTTGGATAGCAAGCAGACCGATAGATAGTGAAAGCGTTAGGGCTTTTTTTAAAATTTTTGGTACTCGGCTAATGTTTATTTTCATGTTTTTTATTAACTTTAATAGATAAATTTTATTAATGGCAAGCATACTTTCAGTAACATCATCATTTTAAAGCTTTCATTAAAGGTAAGAAATAAACAAAAACTGAAACTAACAGCTTTTTGTTTAGAAAATTTCCAGTAAAATCAAGCAATGATGAAAGAACGCAAAAACGCAAAGTTAACGATTTTATACTGAAGAAGAAAAAACAATTGTATATATATGACAATTAACACATTACATTAATATAGAACTATTCTGATTTTTACTTTTCGATCACACAAACAACCGAAAGGCCAATTCTATTTCCTGTTAGTTTGTCAATGATTTTAAAAAGCGGAACAAAAAAATTGTAAATTTTCATTTCACTTTCGGGAATTGTTTTTTGTTTAAGAATTTTACCACCAATCCACCAGGCCATAATGCCCATAGCATTAAAGTAAAAACTCTTTTTTATGGGCGCCCAATTTGACATTAATTGCGAAAGACTTTTCGAATTATAGCGACGGTAGTGTTCCAATGCAAGATCAATATCATTATACAAACCCTGGTAAGCCGGAACGAGCACCAACATTTGCCCGCCTTGTTTGAGGAGGCTATACATGTTTTCAATAGCAAGAACATCATCTTTAATGTGTTCGACCACATTCAGTGCAAAAACGCTATCAAAAGAATTTAAAAGATGCGCATATGTAGTTTTAAATTCAGGGTGTGCTATATCCAAATCAATCACCTTTTCAGAGCTGAGACGAAACTTTTTTATAAGTGTTTTACGGTAAACAGGTCTTAAATCAGTAAGCGTAATTTCTTTTTTAGAATCCAAAAAGAAGGAAGAAATATTTCCTACTCCGCTACCAACTTCAAGAATTTTTCCTTTGCAATATGGCTCAACACTTTCGTACATCCATCGGTTAAAATGGGTTGCCGAAGAAATAGCATCCAGAATCTGGGCACCTTCTTGGTCAATATTTTTGTACTTAAAAGCCATTTAAAAAAGTAAATACCAGCCTGCAAAAGTATTAAAATTAATAGACAAATTAAGTACTTGTGTTATCTGAATTTAGTCAAATTATTGCTCATTAGTAAGCGCAAATTACCAGCGATGAGTGAACGAGATTTTTCATGAGAATTATCTATTAAAAATAGAGAACCGTTTACATTTGGTTTCAGTTTTTTTGAAATCAAATTGGGTCGTGAACTGGCACCAGTTTGTATTAATTGAAAACACCACTTAAACCAATTTGAACAATAATTCTGCTTGGGTAAATGGATAATATATCCGGTAATAAATTGTAAACCAAAGAGGAATTAAATGAAGCGCTTTTTCCAATGGGTTGCCTGTAACCTGCACCTAACATCAGATAATCGACCCAAGTTTTTACATTGGGGTATCTTGTTAAAATGTTGGGCTGCAAAAGTTTGTCGTATTGCAAAACGGTAAAAAAATTATCTCCGAAAATATACCTGGCATGACTGTGTAAACCAAAGCTTGAGCCATTATATTTGCCATATTTCCCAAAATCCTTATTTGTATAATTATAGATTAGTCCAAAGCCTAAATTGAGTTTAGTCGAAACGTTATAACCAAGAGAAGGAGACAAAAGTATGAAGGTAGGATTACCAGCCCAAGCTTGGAAATTAAAATCGTAAGTGAGCGTTTTTTTCCATTCGTTGTTGGTAATTTTTTTCGGTTTTTCTTTTTTTGTTGGACGGCTTCTGCCGGTAAAAACGCTATCTGTTTGAGAATAGGATTTCAGGTTAAAAAGAATTAAAATTAAAACAAGAATACATAAAGACCCTATAAAAGCGCTTTTTTTTCTTTCATTTTTATGAGAGTTATAAGGTTCCACCAGATTGGTTGTCGTATAATTTTTTCTTAACACAATAAGAAATATCAAGTATCTTAGCAAAGTAAAATTACAAAAAATGCTGATACTTATTACCGGTGCTTCAAAAGGAATAGGGTTTGAAATGGTCAAATTTTTTAGTCAAAACACCAACCATTTGGTCATCGCTGTCTCGAGAAATATTGGGCCACTAAAAACGTATATCCGGAAAGAAAATACAAATTCTGTTTTAGCTATCAAGACTGACATAACAAACCCGGATGATTTGAAAAAACTGTTTAAAAGTATAAAAGCGCTTAATATAGGGCTAGATGTTATCATCAATAATGCTGGATTGCTTTTAAACAAGCCGTTCGATAAAATAACGGCAAGTGAGTTGCAGCTTATTTATACAACAAACGTATTTGCTCCTTTTGCCCTCGTTCAACTCATGCTTCCTTTAATGAATCAAACTAAAGGTTCACATATCGTCAACATCAGCAGTATGGGCGGATTTCAAGGGAGCACTAAATTTTCGGGACTCAGCGCGTATTCTAGCAGCAAAGCGGCGTTGTGCGGATTAACTGAAAGTCTTGCAGAAGAATTAAAACCAAAACGCATTGCTGTTAATTGCCTGGCATTAGGCGCTGTGCAAACCGAAATGTTATCCAAAGCCTTTCCCGGATACAAGGCACCAATCACGCCGAAAACAATGGCGGAATTTATTTGCAACTTTGCTATAACAGGCCATCATTTTTTTAACGGAAAAATACTTCCGGTCTCATCCACCACACCCTAAAAAGGACATGAAAAGGTTTTTTTTATTTCTTTTTTGCCTGACATTTTTTAGCGCTCTTTGTCAAAAGATTACGCAAACCGTGAAAGGAACTGTGATTGATAAGCAAAGTCAATCTCCGCTGCCGGGCGTCATCATTCAGGTTATGAATTCAAATCCGCTGTTAAGTTCACTTAGCAACGAAAATGGCGAGTTTAAAATTCAGAACGTTCCCATTGGAAGATGGCAACTAAAATTTCAATTAGTAAGCTACAAAGAAAAAAATCAGACCATTATCCTAAATTCAGGTAAAGAATCAATCTCGAATGTGGAAATGGAAGAAAATGTAATACAGGGCCAGGAGATAGTAATTATAGCAGAGCAAGATAAAACAAAGACGAACAACAAAATGAGTACCGTTAGTTCACGGGTTTTTAGTTCGGAGGAAGCGGCGCGTTATGCCGGTAGTCGTAACGATCCAGCGCGAATGGCGGCTAATTTTGCGGGTGTTAGTGGCGCTAACGATTCGCGAAATGATATCGTTATCCGGGGAAATTCACCCCTGGGAATTTTGTGGAGACTAAATGGCTTAGATATCCCGAACCCCAATCATTTTGGAAATGCTGGTTCAACGGGCGGTCCGATAAGTATTCTCAATAATAACACACTCGATAATTCTGACTTTATGACCGGTGCTTTTGCGGCAGATTACGGTAATGCCACTGCTGGAGTTTTCGATTTAAAGATGAGAAGTGGTAACAATGAAAAGCATGAATTTCTGGCGCAAATAGGATTTAATGGCTTTGAGTTGGGCGCTGAAGGCCCATTCAACAAAAAAAACAATTCCTCTTTTTTAGTCAACTACCGCTATTCAACTTTATCAGTTTTTAAAGCGTTAAATATTGATTTTGGGACTGGATCGGCTGTACCCCAATATCAGGACATTACATTTAAAACAGATTTTAGTACGCGTAAGGCTGGCAAGATTTCCTTTTGGGGAGTTGGGGGGTTGAGCTATGTAGCTTTGTTGGACAGCGATAAAAAGCCCGGTCAGGATTTATATGGTTATAGCGCGCGAGACACATATTTTCGGTCTAACGTCGGGGCGACAGGAATGACACACACGTTTCTTTTCAAGAATAATGCTTATATAAAAACGAATATTGGAGCAAGTGGGTCGTTTAATAATATTATTGCCGATCGAATCGATACCGCTTTTAAAACCCCAAAAAACTTAAAGCCCGAATATAGACAAACTACCTGGACAGTTAGGTATTCATTAAATACTACCTATAACAAAAAAATAAATTCTCGTAATTTTTTTAATACAGGAGTTTACTCGGAAGTTTACAATACTCTTTTTGTAGATAGCAACGACAATCTTTTTGGCTATCGTACTTTTGTTACTTATCGGAATTATAGAGGGTCAACTGCTTTATTCAGAGGTTTTGTTCAATGGCAGCACAAGTTCTCCAACAATTTTCTAATTAATACCGGTTTAAGCAATCAGTTTTTCCTATTAAATAATTCAAATGCCGTCGAACCTCGTTTTGGATTGAAGTATTCTATTAACAACAAACAGGCCTTGAGTTTGGGTGGCGGAATGCACAGTCAGTTGCAACCTATTTACATTTATTTTGCGAGCGACACGATAAATGGCAAA
>CALMND010000363.1 GCA_937868565.1 uncultured Bacteroidota bacterium
CAGGTTACAATTATATTTTTCGGGAAATAAAAAATTTCAATTCTTAAAATATAAATTCCGTTTTCGAGGTATGACGTGTCAAGTTTAAATAGATTCGAATAATACTGCTCATAATAACGTTTCTTTCTAAATTATCAATCAATTCGGGCTAATAAACATAAAAACGTAAATTACCTGAAATTTTAACACGAAATATACTAGATTAGAATAAGTATTAAAGTCAAATTCTCACTCACAGGTATTTACCCTGATGAAAACAATCTATTAAGAATCAAAAAGAATTTATATTTGAAAGTTATTTACGTGCAAAGACAGAAAAGCCGATTTTCAACATCGATTTTTGACTTAAATAAAACCATTATCACTTGCATACTTTAATAAACCGATGTTGTTTTTGATTTGCAACTTTTTATAAATAGCTGTTTTACGTCCCTCTACCGTTTTTTCAGAGATAGTTAATAGGTTCGCAATTTCCTTATTTGTTAGTCCTTTTGCGATTTGCCTGATGATTTCGATTTCTTTAAGTGACAAACTTGGCCTTTCTATTTTTTCGACCGACTCGTTAGCAAATAAAAACTTGATGTCCTGACTTAAAAATTTATTTCCATTGAATACTTCTCGTATTCCGAGGAGCATATCGTCAACAGAAGCGTTCTTAGTGATGTATCCCATAACGCCAAGTTTAAACATGTTTTTAACAAAAGAATACTCGCTACTCATAGAAACAATTATGATTTTAGGATGAGGCAGGATGTCGCATAAAGTTGGTATGATGACACTGCTATTTTCACCTTTTAAATTTACGTCAAGCAAAACAATGTCGGGTGCGGTAATTCGCACGAAAGAAAGTGCTTCAGTGCCGGTTTCAGCTTCACCTACTATTCTAATATCACGCTGCGACAAAAGAAGATTGCGCCACGCCTGACGAACGAGTTGGTGGTCTTCTACAAGTAAAATATTAATCATAATTTTTGTATTATTTTATTGGAATTTTAACGTAAATTTTTGTTCCTTTTTTTGGTATAGAAAATGTTTTGATACAGCCATTCATTAAACTAACTTTATTGCTTATATTCTTTAAACCACTCCCATACCTTATTACATTATAGTCAATTCCGATTCCATTATCAGTAACAGAAAACAGAAGATGACTTTTTCCTGTTTTAACAGCAATGTTACAATGAGTGGCAAAAGAGTGCCGAAGCGCATTATTTAAAAGTTCTTGAATGATTCGAAGCGTATTTATTTTTTGATTCTCACTCAATCCATTTTCCTGAAGACCGTAATTTGAAAATACAATTTCGAGTTTTTGATTACCCGTCATCCTTTGAACTAAATTTTCTAAAGCATCTTTGAGTAATTTGTTTTTTAATAAAAAGGAACCCTGATCTTCTGCGATACTATTTATCTCCCCAATTGCTGTCTCAACTAACTTTATGCCGTCTACATGAGCTTCATCCTGAACACTTTTTGCCGTTTGAATTTGCATTTTTGCAGCGAACAATATTTGATTTACCCCATCATGAAGCTCTGCAGCCAACTTGCCCCTTTCCAATTCCTGAATAAATATAAGGGAGTTTGCAATATTTTCCTTTTCAACTTTTTCTCGTTTGAGTAATTCTTTCAGTTGGATAAGTATTTTTTTACTGCTATTTTCTTTTTTGAATTTGTAGCGGAGGTAGAGTAGCAGAAATACAATAAGAATTAACGCAAGCAGTATCAAACCTATGATGAAATAAAATTTCTTTTTTTGTTCGTACACCTGCTTCAGCCTTTCCGCTTCATGTGAAAGAATAATGGCTTCTTTCTCAGACGTGAATTTTATTTCGTTCTTTCTAGCGGCCTCCCGATTTGACCGATTGTTAGTGCTATCCAGCAATTGCCGATATAGTTTAAACATCGTAAGAGCCTCATTATAGTTGCCTAGATTTTTATTAATTTCTTTTAAGATATAGGCATTAGCTCTTGTGAATTCAAAGCTCCCAAGTTCTTTATTCAGCAGGAAAGACTTTGTGGCAAATTTCAAAGCTTCTTTATAGTTCTTTTTTAACCTGTAACAATCGCCAATACAAAACAGATTAGACACTTTGCCTTGTAAATAATTAATCTTCTCGCTTATGTCCAAACTCACTTGGTACTGATGTAAAGCTCTTTTATAATCACCTTGCTTGGCATTGACTCTTCCCATTCTTTCAAGAGCTGAAGCTTCCATTATTTTATTGTTCTTTATTTTGGCCAGATAATAGCAGGTTTTAAATTTTTGATAGGCTTTCGAGAGTTTGTTTGCGGAATAATATGCAAAACCCAAGTTAATCATTCCGTATGTCATACCCACGGTATCTTTCATTTTTAAAGCTATGAACAATCCTTTTTCAAAATACTCAGCTGCCTTTTCGTCTTCACCGATATCGTGATAAACCAAGGCTATATTATTGTAGTTTGCTCCCGATAATTCGCTACTCGAAATTTTTTCATCAAGTACAATTCCTTTTTGAAAACAATCTAATGCTTTGAGAACCTGCCCACTTTCGCGGTATAATAATCCCGCCTCGTTGTAGAACAAAGCAAGCCGCTTTTCGTGAAATTCAATGAGTTTGCTTTTTTCTGGAAGTTGCTTTAGTTTTTTTTCTGATAATTTTTTTAGGAGCTCATAGTAGAAGAGGGACTCACGGTTGGTTGTTCCTTGTGCCAGTTGCAAAAGGATCCAACTTTCGGTAGTATCAGATTCAATATCTTTTAAATGTGATGAATAATTTTTTAGGTTAATCTTCAATGAATCAATATTTTGACCATTTAGACCCGAAATAAGAAAGAATAATATGCAACCGTTTATAAGAAATTTCATTTATTTTTTGTTCTCTTCCTGTTTGAGTCGATTTTGTTTTATGATTCTACGCTGTTAATAGGGATCTGTACAAAAACTTTCACACCCCTACCCGGCAAGGAAATAATCCTTTTCTTACCATTTAATAAGGCAACTTTGTTACTTATATTTTTTAGCCCATTCCCCTCGTTTATTTTTGATTGACTTAATCCGCCTCCGTTGTCCGCAACAGACAATAGGAATTTATTTTTTGTTGTCTTGATCGACACACAGCATTGATTTGCTGAAGAATGTTGTATGGTATTACTTAACAACTCCTGAATAATTCTTAAAATGTTGGTTTTTTGGATGGAATTTAAGCTATTCTCATCAATCCAATGATTGACTAAAGTAATCTCAATATTCCGTTCTCCTTTTAATTGTATAATCAGATCAGTAATTCCATCTTTCAGGTTTTTTTTTGTTTGTCAAGAGATTTTCCTGATTGCCGGCAATATTTCTTATTTCCTGGATGGCTGTATCAAGCAATTTTATAGCTTCCAAATGCGTTTCACTGTCAACTTTAGTAGAGATTACTAGTTTATCCTTTGCGGATGCAAGTAGTCGATTGATTCCCATACTAAGTTCTTTAGCCAACTTTTCCCTCTCTTGTTCTTGAATATGAATGATTGAATTAGCAATAAGCTCTTTGTCTATGACTTCTCTCCTCAGTTTCTCTTTTAATTCCAAGTGCAAATTTTTAGTTATTTTTTCCTCCTTAAATTTGTACCAAAAGTAAAGCGAGTAGAAAGTAAAAGTTATTAGAACTAAGGAAACAATTCCCAACAACAAGTAATATTGTTGTTTTTGTTTCAATAATTTTTTCAGATTTTCCTGCTCTTGCTTTTTTGTAATTTTATTTTTCTCGTAGTCAAATTCTATTTGTTTTTTAAGTGCCAATTTGTTTGTGATTTCGTTATCAACGCTATCCTTCATTTGTATGTATAGCTCATACATGTAAAATGTTTCTTTTGCTTTACCCAATTTTTCGTACACCTCCTTTAGATTGAGAGCCGCATTTCTTATTCTTACGGCGTTATTTAATTCTTTGCTAAGCTGAAGTGCCATTTTAGAGTACTTTAGACTTAAGTTGTACCGTTTCTGCAATTTGTAGCAAACGCCTATGGTATTTAAACTATTTGCTTTAATTTTCGGGTATTGGTATCGTTCGCAAATAAAAAGGCTCTTCTTCAAACAAACAAGAGCTTCTTTATACCGCGTTTGCTTTATATATATTTGCCCAATTCGCTCCAGGGCAAGCGCCTCTCCGTAAGTATCTTTAGTTTTAGTGGCTATTTTTAACCCTTTACTATAATATATAAGTGCGGTCGCATGTTTATTTTGCAAATAAAACAAATAACCCAAATTTAGGGTGCCAATTGCAATTTCTTCGTGATCCCCGCTTTTTGATAGTATGTATAGTCCCTTTTGCATAAAGTTAGTAGCATCATTCAAATTACCAATATCGCTGTAGGTGTTTGCAATGTTATTATAGCAGGTGCCAATCCAACTTTGTAATCCAAGTTCCTCAAATATTCTTAGCGCTGCGTTAAAATAATCCAGCGCGACTGCAACGTTGCCTTTATCCCGATTTCGAAGACCTAATTCATTGTATGTAAATGCCAGATATTTTTTTAAAGTTTTTTGAAGCGGATGTTTAGCCGGGAGTTTCCCCATTTTCCGTTCAGTTTCCTTTTTTAACCGATCGGTATAAACTTCTAAATCCTTTGGAACTAAATTCCACCTGGCCAAGTAGTACAAAATTCCACATTCCAAGGTGTCTTCCGGATTATTTTTCCTGCTTTCCGGAATGTTTTTTAAAATTAAAATCAATGAATCTGCTTTCTGGGCTCTAACGAATAATGATAGAAACAAGAAAAGAGTTAAACCTGTTTTAATTTTCAATGAAAATACTTGTTATAGTTTAATGTCGCCAAAAATAATCGTTTTACTTTTTTAAACATGCTAATATTATATTTCTTTTCGTGTCTAACACAATCACCTACGATTATATTAATTTATTTAAGGGAAAACCCTTAATTTTTAACTTGAGGCGGCAAAGTACGGGTTCATAAAACTTCGAAAATGACTTAAATATCGAAATTTCGAGCTTTTAGTTTAAATGGGTTTTGATTATTACTATCCCAACTATATATAATGACACACTAACCGTGTTAATTGAAATGTTGAGTCACCCAATCATTAGTGGCTCATTTAAGAGCAAAGAGTT
>CALMND010000364.1 GCA_937868565.1 uncultured Bacteroidota bacterium
CTGATTTTATAATGACCTATAGTCTGCACGGTATCGCTGTGGAATATAGCATTGTATTTTTCACACAAAGCCCCTACTTTCTCTATTGGAAGTAGTGTTCCTATTTCATTATTCGCATGCATAAGCGAAACAAGGCTTTGTGAATTGCTTTTTAACAACTCTTCCAAATTATCTAAATCCACATTTCCTTTTTCGTCGATTCTAACCCAGCTTACATTTACAAGGCCAGACTTTTCAAGAGCTTTAATCGTATCTTCTACTGCATGATGCTCTATTTTACTCGAAATTATGTGCTTAATACCAAAAGTCTCTATGGTTTGACGTATGGCCATATTATCTGCCTCCGTTCCGCCTGAAGTGAAGAATATCTCAGAGGGAGCTACCCCAAGCAGTTTAGCAATCGTTTTTCTGGCATTTTCAATACCCGAGCGTGCTCTTCTTCCATAAGCATGAATAGAAGAAGGGTTACCAAAATCTTCCGAAAAATACGGCAACATGGATAACAAAACCTCTTCGTCAAGTTTTGTAGTCGCTGCATTATCAAGATAAACATTCATCACACTATAAAACGGTTAAAAACGACCTTTAGCGCCACAAATTTACACAAATCATTTCACAAAAAACTTAGAAAGCTCAATAAAAAAAGGGAGTTGATGCTCCCTTTTAATGTTTTTATTATGTAGATTATTTATTTCAACTACTCCTTCATTATTTTTGTGCTACTAGCTTTATTCACTCCGCTTGTTACATGAATAAAATAGATTCCTTTTGATTGATTATTCAAACTAATTGCGTTAAGTCCTTCATAAATAGTTTGATGCAGCACGGTTTGACCCAAAGAGTTTACGATATTTATTTCGACTTTGTCCGGTGATAAAATAGTAAATTCTCCATTATTAGGGTTTGGATAAGTCACTAATCTATCTGACCCAGTAATTTGTTCATCCAATCCTATGCAAGTATTTACCGTAACGCTAGCACTGGCTGTTTTAGCACAATTGTTTGCGTCTGTCCCAATAACTGTGTAATTTGTAGTCACAGATGGCGATACCACTATAGAGCTCGTAGTTGCTCCAGTAGACCAGGAATATGTATTTGCTCCCGTAACCTGAAGTGTCGCAATTTCATTAATGCAAATAGTTGGAATAGAAGTCGCGACAAGGACATTGGGCAGTGGGTTAACCTTAATGTTTACTATTGTTGAATCTAAACAGTTTACGCCACCAGAGCCTTTAACGGTGTATGTTACATTAGAAAGCGGCACAAAAGTAACACCCGTTGTAACCAATTGAACGCCTGCACCAACATACCATGTGTAAGTGCTTGCGCCGCCTGATGTAAGACTAATGGTTCCACCAGCGCATGTAACGGTGTTTCCACTGATTGTTACCTTGATTTGATTAACCACAACTACCGTAACAACAGCCTGCGAGAGAGACTGGCAGCCAAACGAGTTGGTTCCAACAATACTATAGGTGGAGGTAACAGATGGCGTTACAATATTTGAACCACCCGAATAGGTATAAGAAACTGCACCTGAAGGCACTATTGTAAAGGAGTTATTTGGGCAAATGGTCGCGCCACTTGCAGATATTGTCGGGCTCGGATTAACTGATATAATCATTGTAGTTAGTGAACTGCAACCATTTAAATCAGTTCCACCTAAGCTATATGTTGTTGCAACCGTTGGAGAAATTACCAAAACCGAGCCTGTTACGGCTCCCCACGTGTAAGTATTTGCGCCACCAGCAGTTAATGTTGCACTTGTGCCACTGCAAATTGTGTTACTGCCAGAAATGGTTAAAACCGGCAATGCGTTCACCGTTACAGTGATTATAGCAGGACTTGCTGAAACACATCCGGCGGGATTAGAACCAATAACGGCATAAGTGGAAGTTACGATAGGATTGACTGTATTACTGCCACTAGAGTATGTGTAACCAGAAGCTCCAACGGGTGTAATCGTAAAAATCTTACCCACACAGATAGCACCACCGCTCACGGTTACAATGGGTAAAGCAATTACGGTAACGCTGGAAACTGCGGTATTTGATGCTGAACATCCCAGAGAATTGGTTGCGGTTACCGTATAACTTGAATTACTTGAAGGTGACACTGTGTTTGATCCAGCACTGTAAGTGAAATTACCCGAACCCGGGGGATTTAAAACCGGGTTGATTGTAAATGTTTTACCAAAACAAATGGCTCCACTATTAACAGAAAGACTAGGTAAGGCGTAGACTGTAACTGTCGATAATGCCGGTTGCACAGAAATACAACCTGCGGTGCTTGTACCAACAAATGAATAAGTTGTAGTAATACTAGGGCTTACGACCGTTAAACCAACTCCAATATTGGTATAAGTATTAGCCCCAATTGGAGTAAATGTGAAGTTCCGACCACCACAAATTGTTCCACTATTTACAGAAATAACGGGTAACTGATTTACAGTAATTGTCTGCACGGCAACATTTGTACTAGTACAACCAGCTGTGCTCGTTCCTGAAACTGAATAAGTTGCAGTTACTGAAGGAGAAAAAGGGATTCCATTCTGAGCTCCGGCGCCACCAACCCACGTATAAGTTGCAGCACCACCTCCGTTTAAAGAAGTTGTGAAGCCAAAACAGATAACTGCATTGGAAGTACTTGCCGTTACTATTGGTAGAGGGTTAACGGTTACTGTTATGTTTGCGTTATTCTGACAACCATTAACATCTGTACCCGTTACCGTGTAATTAATTGTTGTGGCAGGAGCAAAAGCTACTCCGTTACTCACTCCATTACTCCAGGTGTAAGTGGACGCGCCGCCGCCTGTTAAGGTAACATTCGTTCCAATACATACAAAGGTGGCACTGGCGTTGGCCGTTACTATTGGCAAAGGATTAACGGTTACTGTTCTGTTTGCGGTATTCTGACAACCGTTAACATCTGTACCCGTTACCGTGTAATTAATTGTTGTGGCAGGAGCAAAAGCTA
>CALMND010000365.1 GCA_937868565.1 uncultured Bacteroidota bacterium
TTCCTGAAGAACTAATATGCTCAAATTCCTTATCGCAGAAAATATTTACAACTTTAATTTCTGGCATTAATTCCTGAATGTATCGGTATTGATTTTGTTCGTATTGAAAATCTGTCGAATTTCTTAACCCCCTTATAACTACAACTTCATGCCCTAAAGAAGTTATAAAATCAGTTAACAGACCGCTATATTTTTCCAACTGATGGTTCTTTATAGTTTTTGGAATGCTCCGTGTTTTAACATTTTTAAGCGGATTTTCTCCAAAGGCAATGATTACCTTGTCAAAAATTTTTTCGGCTTTTTGCAACACATTGTAGTGTCCTTTGTGGAATGGATCAAAACTACCAGCAAATACTGCTATTTTGGGTTTAAACCCCCTCACAAACTCCGAACTCAAGTCTGAATTTTTTTGTTGCGCTAAAAAAGTCAATCTTTCTTTGCGATAATCATTGAAACGAATGGATTGATTCAAAATAAATTGACTCCACTCCTCTTTAATACATTCGTTCAACGAATGTTTCTGCTTAAAAAACGAAGCGTCTTTAAATGTTATCATTTTTTTGCGAGATAATATAAAGTACTACAATTACTTTCGTTCAGAATCAGATTTGCTTGTGTTTTGACTTGCTCTTTAGTAACGCGTGCATAGTGCTCGATTTCTTGATTAATTAAAGATGCATCACCCAGTAACTCAGAAATGGCTAAATTGGTAGCCTTTGTAAGCACATCGGTTTCACCAAAAATAACGGTTGATTCTATTTTATTTTTACACTTTTGCAACTCATTGTCGTCGACAAAGTCATTTTTTATCTTATTTAATTCCTCCAATATTCCATTTTCAGCGTCTTCCATTTTTACTTTGTCCGAAATTTTACCACTTACGACGAACAAACCTTTATCAAAATCTCCCAAAACGTAGGCGCTGATTTCGCTGAACAACTGTTTTTCTTTTACTAATGATTTATATAGCCTTGCCGAATTACCCCTGCTTAGAATATCTGAAATAATCTCAACCGAATAATAAGCGTCATCGTTTCTGGCGCACATGTGATAGGCTTTGTAAATCGAGCTGGCCGGTACATCCCGTTCAACCGTCATTTGTCTGGATTCGGTTTGTTTAGGTTCAACTGGTAAATTCCTTACTGGTTTTTGTCCACCAGGTATTGGCTCAAACCATTTTTCGGCCATTTCTTTTACTTGCTCAACTTCGACATTTCCTGCCACTACTAAAATAGCGTTACTGGGCATGTAGTGCGCCTTAAAAAAAGATTTTACATCCTCCATTGTGGCATTTTCAATATGAGAAATTTCCTTGCCTATAGTTGCCCACTTATAAGGATGATTTTTGTAGGCAAGTGGCCGTAATAGCAACCAAACATCTCCATACGGTTGATTTAGGTATCGTTGTTTAAACTCTTCAATAACGACACTCCGCTGAACTTCTAAACTCCTATCTGTGAAAGCCAAACTTAACATACGGTCGCTTTCAAGCCAAAAGGCAGTTTCGAGATTTTCAACAGGCACTGTGCAGTAATAATTGGTAATATCATTCGTTGTGAAAGCGTTGTTTTCGCCACCAACCATTTGTAAGGGCTCATCATAGTTTGGAATGTTTACACTACCTCCAAACATTAAATGCTCGAAAAGGTGCGCAAAACCGGTTTTATTTTCATCTTCGTCCCTCGCACCGATGTCATATAGCACATTAAGGCAAGCCATGGGAGTGCTGTCATCCTTATGAACTATAACAGTAAGATTGTTTTTTAATTTAAATTTTTCGAAATGAATCATGTATATTATTAAGACGATTAAAATTAAGTATTAATAAGTGGAATAAAAATTAGACTGGCTAATATGTTATTTGTTTTAAATATTGCAATGTTTCAACGAATTCTGCATAAATTTCGTTTAAAATTTCTTCCGCTGGTTTTATTTCTTTAATATAAGCACTCACCTGACCTATTTCCAATTCGCCCTCCTCTAAATCCCCTTCAAACATACCCTTTTTTGCGCGTGATCTGCCAAGAAGTTGAATCAATTCTTCCTTCGTAGCTCCGCGTTTTTCAGCTTCCTCTACTTGACGATAAAACTTATTTTTTATCAATCTAACAGGGGTTAATTGCTTTAAGGTTAACTGAGTATCCCCTTCATTACTTGCTAAAACTGCGTTTTTAAAATACTGATGGGCACTACTTTCATAGGAAGCCACGAAACGACTGCCGATTTGAACACCTTCCGCTCCAAGGGCAAAAGCGGCTGCCATTTGCTTACCCGAAGCAATACCGCCTGCGGCAATAACAGGCAATTTTATCGATTTAACTATTTCCGGAATCAGAACCAATGTGGTTGTTTCTTCCCTTCCATTATGCCCTCCAGCCTCAAAACCCTCGGCGACTACGGCGTCGACGCCTGCCTCTGAACATTTTAGGGCAAATTTTAGAGCACTAACAACGTGCACTACCGTTATTCCGTTTTTTTTTAAATATTCGGTCCAGGTTTTTGGGTTTCCCGCGCTTGTGAAAACGATTTTGATACCCTCATCCACAATTATTTTCATATGTTCCTCTATATTTGGATAGAGAAGAGGAATATTTACTCCAAATGGCTTTTTTGTAGCGGCTTTGCATTTCTTAATATGATCTTTTAGCACCTCCGGGTACATACTTCCCGATCCAATCAGGCCTAACCCTCCAGCATTGCTAACCGCACTGGCTAACTCCCAGCCACTACACCAAATCATCCCAGCTTGTATAATCGGTTTATCAATTTGAAACAAGCTTGTAATTCTGTTATTTTTCATGCGTTGATTAGGAATTTTTCAGAAAAATAGTTCTTTTTAGCGACAAATTCGAAAAAACTCATATAGTTGGGGAAAACAAACCATAAATTGCTTATATTTGAAAAGCAAAATAGCCATGAAAAAATTTATTATTCTTGTCTTTTTATGTTTTGTAAGCACATTTGTGAAATCACAATGGCTCTGGGATTTTGGCGGTACCATGGGTGCTACTAATTATCTAGGAGATATTGGAGGTAAGGAAGGAACTAGAAGAGACTTTGTATCAGATGTTAAATTAGCAAAAACACGGTGGAATTTTGGAGGATTTGTAAGATATAAATGGCGGCCGAAAATTTATTTAAAAGCCGCTATAGATTACATAA
>CALMND010000366.1 GCA_937868565.1 uncultured Bacteroidota bacterium
TCAAACGGTGAAGTAATGATTGGTGCCACTATTTTCCTAATAGAAAACTATAAAATAGCCACTACGAGCAATAAAAACGGTTTCTTTTCCCTGTCAGCGCCAAAGGGTAAGTATCCCTCAGTGATGTCCAATACACACTATAAAACCATCAATCAACAAATTACGCTCGATAAAAATACAACAGCAAACGCAACATTTTCAGTCGTAGAAAGTAATCCGGAAGAATTGGAAATAACCGACAAAAGTGGCAATCAAAATGTAAAAAGTACCCATGTCATTAAATATCAAAGCCTTCACAATGCCGAAATATTGACTAAAATAGACGGCTTAAACTTAAGCAAAGTATTTTTTTAGTATGTAAGTATGCTTTTCAGCTCTCTGATATTTCTTTATCTATTTTTACCTATTACACTTCTAGGTTACTATTTGTCACCTCACAAATTAAAAAATTATTGGCTGCTACTCACCAGTTTAGTTTTTTTTGCTTGGGGTGGTGTTGGTTTCACCCTCATTCTGATTTGCTCAATTGGCCTTAATTATATTTTTGGGATTTTAATTCAAAAGACAATTCAAACCTCTGCTGCCTATTGGTGGGCATTTGCTGGTGTAGCTGTTAATATTCTTTTACTAGGGGTTTTTAAATACACCAATTTCATAATTACCAACATAAACGAATTTCTTGGTATTATTCAGGTAAGCGGGTTTCATCAAACCAACATTGCACTTCCGATAGGAATCTCATTTTACACTTTTCACTCCCTTTCTTATTTGGTCGATATATACAAAAGAAAAACAACTGCTCAAAAAAACATTTTTGATCTAGCGCTTTATATTACCATGTTTTCACAATTAATTGCTGGACCCATCATACGTTATAGTGACGTGTGGCAGCAATTGTCCTTAAGAACACATACGCTAGATAAGTTTTCTTCTGGTATTGAGCGCTTTATAATAGGTCTAGCAAGGAAAGTTCTATTGGCAAATACTTTTGCTAAAGTAGCCGACGAAATTTTTGACTACTATGGTCATTGTCTCAATGCGCCCCTTGCCTGGCTGGGTATTATTTGCTACACTTTACAAATTTATTTCGACTTTGCTGGTTATTCTGACATGGCCATTGGCTTAGGAAGAATGTTTGGTTTTGAGTTTAAGGAGAATTTTAATTTTCCCTACACGGCACAAACCGTTAAAGATTTTTGGCGCCGCTGGCATATTTCTCTGTCAACTTTTTTTAGAGATTATGTTTACATTCCATTAGGTGGTAGTAAAGTCAAACCCTATAAAGTTTATATGAATTTACTTTTTGTTTTTTTTGTGACTGGCTTTTGGCACGGAGCTAAATGGAATTTTATAGTATGGGGAATGTTCCACGGTTTTTTTATGTTGGTGGAGCGTTTAGGATTTGAAAAAATATTAGAAAAGGTTTGGAAACCTATCTCAAATCTCTACACCATTCTGGTCGTCATGTTTGCCTGGGTTTTATTTCGGGCGAATACGCTCGGACAGGCTTTTATGTATTGGAAGGGAATGTTTCAGTTCAATTCCAACTCACAGCAAACCGGCATTTTTCTCAGTTACTTGAATCCGGAATTAATTACCTGCATTATCATTGCTGTTTTAGGCTCTATTGGGACTTTTAAAACTATTCAGACTTCTTTGCGAACTTTTCAAAATTCTGGCAAATCTGGTTCCACTCTTTTCTCATACACCTATCAGATTTTCACTGCAATAATTTTAACGGCCTTACTTTATCTTTGTACGCTTTATCTTAATGCAGGAACGTACAATCCATTTATTTATTATAGATTTTAATGCAACCAAAAAAAATTAAAAAATATTTGCTTTCATTCACTTTTTTGATTTCTTTGGTTTTTCCCTTGGTTAATTATTATTGTGGATTTATCAGAGATATAGAAAGTTTTGAAAACAGAGGACTAGCCAAAGAACCTAATATAAAAAACTCCAAACTTGATTCGTTTCCGATTCAGTACGAAAAATTTTATAATGATCACTTCACATTACGCAATTCCCAAATAAAAAATTATTCGATCTATAAACTACTACTATTCCGGCAATCGCCCTTTCCAGAGGCAATTACCGTGGGCAATGATAATTGGCTTTATCAGTCTGCCGACGAACTTAATGTGTACAATGGAAAAATTAGTTTAAGCTCTGAAGAGTCTGAATCACTTAGGAAAGAGTTTGAATATAGAGAAGCTTATCTTAAAAAACGAAACTGTTCTTTTTATTTGATGGTTGTTCCATGCAAAGCCTGCGTGCATAGCGAACATGTTGGAATTCAGCATTACCGATATAACTCCATCTCTATGGGTGAGCAACTTGTAAATTATCTAAGCGAAAAAAGTAAATTAAAAACAGTTAACTTGTTTAAAGTCTTAAAAGAAAAGAGAAAAGAAAAAGACGTGTATTACAAAATGGACACGCATTGGAATAAATTTGGCGCCCTAACTGCAGCAAACGAATTTTTTGAAATGGTAAATAGAGATTTTAAAGCTGTAACCCCACTTAATTTTAAAGAAGTAAAACGAATGCTAATAGAAAGTCCAGATTTACTTAAAATGATAGGAAATGTAAGCTTCTTAAAAGAATTCGAAAATGTACCTGTATTGGATAAACCAATGATGGCAAAAGAGGTTTCTAAATCAAATTATAAAGCTCCGAAGGATTTTGTTTACCCTAATCTTTTTGAATACGACAGAGAAACAAGTGACACAACCAAGCCAAAGCTTTTAATTATCTCTGACTCGTTTGGCGAAAATATTTTTCCGTATTTAGCTGAAAACTTTAAAAGAACAGTTAGAATTTGGGATGCATGGCAGTATAAACTAAACGAGGAAATTGTGGAGATAGAAAAGCCTAATATATTTCTGCTTATTGTACATGAAAAAAACCTAAAACTTATACTTAATTTTCAGTCTGGGCCGAGCAAAAAATAAAATACTGTTTTTTCTCGGTCCCTCGGCGTTTTTTACCATACGGCGAAAGGAATTCGCAAATTCACTATCTTTGCTCTCTTTTGAAAAACACGTTCATATATACTCTACTCCTGCTTTTTGGTTATGTAAAACTCCAGGCCCAAAACTTTTCCATCAGTGGAACCATTAAAGACGGCACAAATGGTGAGGTGATGATTGGTGCTAACATCTTTCTGAAAGAAAATAACAAAGTAGCCGCTACCACAAACCAATACGGTTTCTTTTCACTATCCGCGCCTAAGGGGAAATATACTTTGGTAATGTCTTATACCGGCTACAAAACCATCATTCAGGAAATTAAACTGGAAAAAAACACAACGGTAAATGCCTCTTTTACCACAGAAGAGAATAATTTGGAAGAGGTAGAAATAACAACAAAAGGAGGCAATGAAAATGTAAAAAGTACGCAAATGGGTGTTGTGCAGCTGGATATGAACGAGATAAAAAAAATACCTGCGTTTATGGGTGAAGTGGATATTCTAAAAACCATTCAATTATTACCCGGAATTAAAAATGCAGGCGATGGCAACACCGGTTTTTACGTGAGAGGTGGCGGCCCTGATCAGAATCTTATTTTATTAGATGAAGCCAATGTTTACAACCCCTCTCACCTACTTGGCTTTTTCTCGGTGTTTAACGGAGATGCGATAAAAAACGTAAATCTGTTTAAAGGTAATATGCCTGCACAATACGGCGGCCGCCTTTCTTCAGTTCTTGATATTAGCACCAAAGACGGTAACAACCAAAACTTTGAAGTGAGTGGTGGAATTGGAGTTATTGCGTCACGGTTAACCATCCAAGGTCCCATTATCAAAAACAAATGTTCTTTCATAGTCAGTGCCCGAAGAACATACGTAGATGTAGTGGCAAAACCCTGGATTGAGAAATCTGATTTTAAAGGAACCTCCTATTTCTTTTACGATTTAAATGGAAAAATAAATTACATCGTCAACGATAAAAACAGGTTATATTTAAGCGGTTATTTTGGACGTGACAAATTTGTGTATAGCGACAACGAATCCGGTTTTAGCACTAAAATACCCTGGGGAAATGCCTCAGCCTGCTTGCGCTGGAATCATATTTACAACAATAAACTCTTTTCTAACGTATCAGCGGTATTTACCAACTATGATTTTAGCTTCGGTGGAAAGCAACAGGATTTTGAAGCCATCGTTCAATCAGGAATAACAGATTACACTTTAAAGTATGATTTCAGTTATTTTCCCAACTCAAGACACACTATCAAAACGGGAATTAATTATATTTTTCATACGTTCATGCCAACTAGCGTCAGTGCCAAGCAAGGTTCCACTGTTTTTGATTTAGGAAAAAAAATAAAACTCTTTTCGCATGATGCTGCCGTTTATATAAACGATGATTGGGAATTGACTCAGAAGCTAAAAATTAATATCGGCTTACGTTTTGGTAATTTCACCCAAATAGGTCCTTTTAACCGTTATAAAAAGGATGCTTTTGGAAAAATTTATGATACGGTTAGCTATAAGAAAAATCAAGTTGTGGTTAATTACAACGGTTTGGAACCAAGGTTTTCTATACGCTATTCACTCTCTAAAACATCATCTGTAAAGGCGTCTTATTCACGTAATTTTCAATACATTCATTTAGCTTCTATTTCTTCTATCAGTTTGCCAACCGATGTTTGGATGCCTTGTACCGAAGTAATAAAACCCCAGGAATCTAATCAATATGCGATTGGTGTTTTTAAAAACTTTAAAGAAAATACTTATGAAACTAGCGTAGAAGCTTACTACAAAACCATGAGTAACCAGGTTGAATTTAAAGAAGGATCCCAACCCAGTGATAATGTTTTTGATAATCCTGATAACGCATTTACTTTCGGGAAAGGCTGGGCTTATGGTGCTGAATTCTTTCTCAAAAAAAACAAAGGCAAATTTACCGGATGGATTGGCTACACGCTTTCATGGACATGGAGGCAATTTTCTGAAATTAACTACGGTAAAAAGTTTCTGGCAAAATACGACCGTCGCCACGATGCCTCGCTAGTGTTAACTTACGATGCTAACAAACAATGGAACTTTGGAGCGGTGTGGGTTTATGGCTCCGGCAACAGGGGCACGCTTCCTAACGGTTTTTTTCTTTACGAGGGAAGTTTAAGCAACGATTACGGTTTAAGAAATTCCTACCAATTTATTCCATACCATCGAATGGATATTAATATTACCTTCTCACCCAATAGAGCAAAAAGGCTCGCTAAGAAAAAATTAATCTTAACTGAACAATATAGATTAGAAGGAAAAGATCTTGCTAACATTATCATTACGAAAAAATGGATGAAAAATTTTAGCAACAGTTTTACTTTGAGTGTATTTAATGTGTATAACCGCTACAACCCGTATTTTATATATCTCACGAGGTCGGGAGATTTTACAAGGGGAAATTTGGTTGTTGGCGCAAAACAAGTTACTTTATTTCCAATCATACCTAGTTTAACATGGAATTTTAGGTTCTAATGAAATATTTTAAATACATACTTCTCTTTTTAACTCTGTCTTCTTGCAGAAAAGATGTGACTCCCAAACTGCCCGAGTACACTCAAAAAATAGTGATTGAAGGCTCTATTGAAACCGGCTCGCCGGCGGTAGTTTTCTTATCTCTTTCGGTTCCGTACTTTAGCAACTTTGATTACACAGCACCGGAAAAAGCCTTTGTTAAGGGCGCTACAGTAACTGTTAGCGATGGAAGCACGATCGACACGTTAAGAGAATTGGATCCAAAAAGTGGTTTTTTGTATGTAGGTTTTAAATTATTCGGTAAACAGGGAAAAACGTACACAGTTAAAGTAAATTACGGCGGTAAAACATTTGAAACCAATACCACCATTTTAGCTCCTCCAAAAATTGACAGTTTATATTTTAAAAGTGTTCAGAATGATAGCCTTGGTTTTATGTGGCAAAAATTTACTGAACCGCTTGGTAGTGGAGATGCATATCGTTGGTACGCAAAGAGACTTGGCCGCGACCAGTTTTATGCCGCTCCATTTAATTCTGTTTTCAATGATAAATTCGTTGACGGAAAAACCTTTGATTTTGGTTACGACCGTGGTCCGCAACCCAACCAGATTCAGCAAAACAGAGAAGACCCCGAAAGAGGTTTCTACAAGCGGGGAGATACAGTAGTGGTGAAAATTTGTAAAATTGGTACGAGAGAGTTTTCGTTTTGGGACACCTATTATCAAAACAAATCCAGTAATAGTAATCCTTTTAGTGCACCGGCCAATATTAAAAACATGTTCGAAAATTATGAAGATGCCTTTGGAGCTTTTGTGGGTTATTCACCAGTTTTTGATACTTTAATCATACCAAAAAAATAAGGCTTGGAAAATAAAGAAACACTCATCGAGAAATATATTGCTTCCAACTATTTTGGAAAGCATTTGGGAATGGAGTTTAAAATAATTGAAGAGGGCATTGTTGAGTATCACCTTAAAATTGCACAGAATCATTTGGCAACACCACAGGCAGCGCATGGCGGACTTATTGCTGCTTTGGTTGATGGTGCGCTTGGCGTAGCGGCTCTGAGTGCAGTTTATAAGGAAAACAAAGTAGTAAGCACCGTAGAGTACAAATTAAATTTTTTGTCCCCTGCCCTTTTAAGCGATGAGTTGATTGCAAAAGCGAAAGTGGAACAAAAAGGAAAAAGAATTTTGATAGTAAGCTGTGACGTTTTCTGCGGCAATAAAGAAAATAAATTGGTGGCAAAAGCTTTAGGAACATTTAATGCTTATGAAGCCAACAAAGCCGGCTATTAGCAAAACCATCGTCTACTCGTACAAAAGTTTATTAAATGTACAAATGTTTTTTAGTGAGGGCAAACGAAAATAAGAAAGCTTCAGGTTACCTTAATTGCCCCAACGATAACCAAGTCCGCCTAAAACAAAACTTGTGTTATTGGGCATTTTCATTCTACTTTTGTCACTTCTACGCTTCTTCCAAGTGTCTTAAACCTAACCCCATTCTTCTGTAAAACTGTAATTGTAATGTGTCCAGTTTTGCTTGTGTTTAAGTCTTGAACAACGCCTGACTTTCCTTTGTGTGTCCCTGCAATTACCTTGCAGAAGTCACCATCCTTTAAATTTGTTGTCGTCATATTGTATATGTTAAACATTAAGTCTGTCAGCATATTGGACAAATTCGCCAAATTCGAGATTTCGTTTTAGTATTCGTAAATACATTGCCCAGCAAAAATTTGAAATTCGGAAGTGTTCGTTTTCTTCTTTCCAATCCGTGTGGTAAAATTGAACTTCAGTAACATTGTGCTTGTTAATCAAACGAAATCCGACTTTACTGCCTTTCCAGTCTTCGTCAGAATTTTGCATTGTTAATTCAAATTCTTTGTCCCGAATGCATTTTGAAACAACTGCTGTCCAATTATAGTCTGGCTCAAAATGAAAATGGAATGTTTCACCAATTGCAACTTTGCCGGATGATGTCTTTGTCCACCATCTGTCAAGTCCATTCGGTGTTGAAATAGCATCAAACACTTTGTCTATAGAAGCGTTTATGGGAAAGTTATGAAATATGTCTGCCATTGTCGTTGTTATTTGTAGTGTCGTTTTTAAAAAGCTTTATAGCGTTTTGCAGTCTTGTGCGGTGGCGGTCTAACATGGTCCTATTCCAAATAGGGAAATTACCAATAATGATTTTTTTCATACGCCAAATTTTCATTATAAAAATAGTCAAAATAATTTAATCGTAGACTTAAAGTTGTTTTGTCCGAAGATAAATTAAAACAGAAAGTGTCGAACAGAGAAACTAAAAGAAACGTTTGTTTGTCCACCTTGGCCGCATTTTTAGCTATCTATTCAATAATCAATTTCTCTTGTTTAAGAACAACTGAACCCTTCGTAAACTTAACAAAATAAATTCCCTTGACTTGCTCTTTAATATTAATCACGTTGTAATACGAATTCAACTTACGCTCATAAACTTGTTGACCAATACTATTATATATTTCAAGATTCATGTTTTCTTCTATCTGACCTAAGTTAATTTGAAATTCACCCTTATTCGGATTCGGATACAA
>CALMND010000367.1 GCA_937868565.1 uncultured Bacteroidota bacterium
AATTGTTGTTGATGACTCTTCAAAAGACAATACCGTTAAAATAATTAATAAATTTGCAAATAAAGATTCTAGGATAAAAGTTTTTGTTAATGAAGTTAATAAAGGGGCTAATTACTGTCGTAATTTTGGTATTAAGCAAGCAAAAGCATCCTACATTATCTTTCTGGATGCTGATGATATGTTAGACCCCTTTTGTCTTGAAGGAAGGCAAAAAAAAATTGTGGAACAGTTGGATAAAAATATTTGGGTGTTTACCATGGCTGTGTTTCGCAATAAAAGAGGTGATGACAATTATCTTTGGTTGCCTTCAACACCTGATCCGCTTAAAGATTTTTTAAGTCACAAACTTCCCTGGCAAACTATGCAGCCGGTTTGGAGTAAACCATTTATTGAAAATTTAGATGGTTTTGATTTAGCGTTTAACCGCTTGCAGGACGTTGAATTGCACACAAGGGCTTTATTGACTAGCGACGTAAATTATGCTTTGTTTAACGGTACGCCAGATTGTTACTATAGGATTGATGGAGACAGGAAAAGTGATAAACTGCCAATATTTCTTGAAAAATGGATGATAGCGACTAATGCTTATTGTAATAAATTTGAAAACCTAGTGCCAAAAAGGTACAAGAGCTACCTTTATGGAACAGTTTTGCAATCTTATTTGCAATTATTGCACCATTACCGGCAAAACGAAATTAATGTTGCTGTTTTCGATGACCTTAAAAAATTACTGATGAAATCACCTTTTGTGAATAACGCCGGCAATTTTAGAAAAGCACTTTTTGCGTGTGCGGAATTTTATAATAAACATCTCCCGCAAATATCAGGAGTTAACTGGCTTATTAAAAAACTAATCATAACTTAGAAAAGTGTTTGCTAATTATTCCTATTTAATCTTAAAAGCACTTTTAAACAACCAATTAAACTTGATTACGATTATAACAGTAGTTCTTAACTCACTTAAGTTGAATTTGTAAACATGAACTCCTCTGGTTTAATGACTGTGTTGCTAAAATTGTCACATGTATAAATGGTAGGAAAGGAGCGCAATTTTGGTTTGGATGTTGTGAGAACAATTTCAATTTGGTTGGTGCTTTTGTCACATAAATTTCCTTTTGATGTTGAGCTTGGAGTAATTGGAGTTCAAATTTTTTTTATACTTAGTGGTTTTTTAATTGGCCAAATACTTATTAGAGATTTTGCCCTGGAAGGAAAGTTTGCTACCGTAATTAATTTTTGGAAACGTCGCTGGTATCGAACATTGCCAATGTATTACTTGGTGTTGCTGTACAAACTATTTTTCTACAGTAATCCTTACGGATGGAAAATAATAGTTTACTTTTTATTTTTACAAGCCAATTTTGTTGGTGTGAGTTTTTTTGGCGTATCCTGGAGTCTGGTAGTTGAAGAATGGTTTTATATATTTTTACCTTTAAGCACCTTGTTCTTTTTTAGAAGGGGAATACAAACGCCAAAATTCTTAAAATTTTTGTTAGGCAATATCCTGTTTTTCTTTGTAGTGCGTTTTCTCTGGAATTATTGCCAAAAAGGTAGTATCATTTACCAGTTCGATTGCTTATTGTTAGGCGTTTTGCTTGCATTGATAAAACTACGACATAAAAATATATTTGATAAACTTAATCATCCCGCCATCTTTTTTCTGGCGTTAGTGGGGATTGTACTATTAAGTTTAAACTTAGGCCGACTTGACTTAATTAATTTATACAATACTTATTACAGAGTCACTTGGTACTTTTTAATAAGCTGTTGTATTATGTTTACAATTCCATTTGTCGAGCAATCGGCTATGATAAATAAAAAAATAAAAAAATTCGGAGCACTTTATTATTTTTTTACCTGGACAAGTGTTTTAACCTATTCAATTTATTTGTTACACATGGAAGTTTTTCGCGGTGACTTTGGCTTGGGAGAAGGAATGGAGCTTTTTATTCAAGTACCAATACTTTATACCATTTCATTTATTATTTATGCAATTTTCGAAAGCCCTATCATGAGTTTACGGGATGAGTTTTCGCTAAAGCAATACCTTAATACGTTTAAATCTTTTTCGTTTAAAATATAATGAACGAAATAAAAGACGGTAAAATTGTAATTCTTGATAGCTTACGGGCATTTGCTGCTTTGTCTGTTTGTTTTTTTCATTTCGTTTGCACAACTACAGGTTATGTAAAGAATGAACAAATATTAAAGTTATTCTCTTTTGGTCAATACGGCGTTCAAACCTTTTTTGTTATTTCTGGGTTTGTTATTCCCTGGGCTATGCATAATGCAGGATATGGATTTGGCAATTTCTTTTCATTTATGCTAAAGCGTCTGGCAAGGCTAGAACCCCCCTATTTGTTTTCGATTATTCTTGCTTTAACCCTATTCTATTGCAGGCAGCATTTTTTGGGTATGGAGAACCTACACATGACAGTGAGTACAAAACAAATACTATTGCATTTTGGTTACCTCATTCCGTTTTTTGAAGGTTACAAATGGCTCAATCAGGTGTATTGGACCCTTTCTATCGAATTTCAGTATTATTTTCTGATAGCCATATTATTTGTTCCCTTAATGCAAAGCAAAAAGCTTGCCAGAATTTTAATAACTCTTGTATTATTGGCTTTGGGTTGGCTTAGTAACGAAAAATTTTTACTTTACTGGTTACCCTTTTTCTTAATAGGAATAGTTGTTTTTTTGAATAAAGCGGGTTTAATAAAAGCATTCGAGTTAAAAACTCTATTGGTAATTTTACTAGCATTTTGTATTTATCGTTTTCCATTTGCTTCAGTAATTTATGGAGCCATACCCGTATTTTTTTTGCTTTACAAGCCAAATTTAAAGATTCCCGCTTTACATACTTTTGGTAAATTCTCTTATTCTATTTACCTTATTCATCCGTTGTTGGGTGCCAGCTTTATAAATATTTTGTCGCACCGGTTTACCAGTCCCTTTCAACAAATTGTTGTTATAATTACAGGCATTCTTATCACTCTTGTAAGTGGTTGGTTAATGTACATTGTTATTGAAAGGCCATCCAAAACCTTGTCCTCTTCAATCAAGTACAAGAAAAGCTAAAACTTCTTTTGCTAACTTTTGTAAGTTGTTACACACAGTTTTATGGTAGTAAATATTAATGTATTTTTGAAGATGCTTATAATGGTAGTTAAGGTTTTAGTGTTTTTCTTGGCTCTCAAATTATTAAATACAAGTAGTTATTTTATAAAAGCAATAGAGTTCTAAAAAATAGTATGGAAAAAATGTATGCACAATACGGTTGCGGTTTATCGGCTCCTGAGGGTTGGATTAATTTTGACGCCTCGCCTACGCTTCGTCTCCAAAAAACACCATTGTTAGGAGAGTTACTCAAAAGCAGCTTAAATGCTGTTTTTCCTGATGCCGTAAAATATGGCGACATTGTAAAAGGATTACCTCTATCTGATAATAGTTGCGATGCTGTTTATTGTTCGCATGTGTTGGAACATTTGGCCTTAAAAGATTTTCGGTTAGCGCTTGCGAACACGCATAAAATTCTTAAATCAGGCGGAATTTTCAGGTGTGTTGTACCAGATTTAGAAGTTATAGCACGCCGTTACATTAGCGATTTAGAAAATGGGAGTGCAACGGCCAGCATTGATTTTATTGGTAACGGTACTTTACTAGGTGTTTTAGAAAGACCAAGAGGTATTAAAGCATTGGCTGCTTCCTTTTTAGGAAATGCCCACCACTTATGGATGTGGGATCATTCCTCTTTAACCCAAGAACTACAAAATGCGGGTTTCATCAATGTTCGCCGAGCACTCTTTAACGACTCTAAAGACGAAAAATTTAAATTAGTAGAAGATAAAGATCGCTTTGATTCTGCCGTAGCGCTGGAGTGTTTTAAAAAGTAATTTATATAACTAAAACCTGTTGGAGTCGCTGGCTAAAGACCACTTAATTAAAGATCGTAAATATTACGTAATAGTAATATTTATTTACATATCTGTTTTTATTAATTCATACATTTTCTTTAAAGATCCTTTCGAATTTTATATTGGTTATTTGATTTACCTTGTCCTTCTTCCCGCATTTATTGGCCGACACCGTCCCCCATTCAAACTTATTGGAATTTTTATAATATTATTTATTTCCGGACTTTTTAATATTTCTATAGGTAATAATACCCCTCAACTTTTTTTTAAGGTATTTACGGGAATCTTGCTTTCCTACTTATTTTACTATTACGTTATTGTTGAATTTAGATTTAATCTCGAACAACTATTTAAATGGTATTTAAAAGGGAGTTATATTGTCTCCGTTATCGGCATTATTCAGTTTATTTCTTTTCAGTTGGATTTTGAGTTGGGGTATAATTATAGTTGGATATTTAATAAGTGGGGGCTTATTAAGGGGGGGAATTTTGGTTTACGGGTTAACTCTGTGTTTGGCGAACCAACTTATTTGGCTGCTACATTATCGGCTTCGTTTTTTGTTTCAGTACTTAATTTCGTTAGAAAAGAAGTGTATTTCCTCACCCGTTTCCAAAGCATGGTAATTATCTTGGTTTATTTTTTGTCGTTTTCGGGCCTTGGTCAGGTTGGCGTTTTCTTATCTATAATCCTTCTTGGCATCAGTCTTGGGTTTTTAAGATATATATTTGTGATTGCTCCTTTAGGTGCTTTGCTTTTTAGTTTTCTTTATTCAAGCTCGAAAGATTTTAGTGAACGTTTTGACAGTACAGTGGAAATTTTTACAACCGAAAAATTTGTGCTTGGTAAAACGCATGGTTCTTCATTTATCCTTTACAATAACTTTGTAGTAGCGACAGAAAACTTTAAAAGCAATTTTATGTTTGGAAGCGGGGTTGGGTCTCACCCTGTAGCGTTTGAGAAATTTTCAACAGCTAAAAACATAAGAGTTGCAGGGTTTAGCAATAACTCTGCTGATGCAAACTCAATGTTATTAAGACTTTTATCTGAAACCGGATTATTTGGCACTTTACTTTTTTTGTACGTTACATTTAAATGCTATGTAAGGCGTAACGAACAATACGATGATTATCATTGGATTCTTAGTAATTCAATCCTAATTATGATTCTACTTTCACTTTTCAGACAGGGGCATTACTTTTTAAATGGCTTTCCTTTTTTTATGATCATGTATTATTATAATTATGCATCTTATAAATCGTATATTGAAACCGGTCAAGATCTTTACAACACAACTTCAAAGCGATTAGAATTAGCCGATTAAAACATTATTTTTTTACTAAAAAATAAACCGTAAATTTCATATCTTGTTTAATAACCCCAGCTGTAACAAGTTTAGTTGATAGAAATAATTTACTTTATAAGATTAGTCATGATAAAATTCCTTCTTAAACATAACTTTCATGTGTTATTTGTTTATATTCTACTTTGCTTCCCTTTATTTTATTTTGTCTACAAATTTGGCGTAGTGCTTGCTGGCTATGAAGACGCCAAATCGTACTTTAAGCTTTTCGGAAATTTAAGCTCGCACGATGTCCCGTCACCTTTTAACATGAGGCTCTTAAGCCCAGCCTTAATTCACATCCTTCATGAAACTGGACTATTTTATAATACTGAATGTGCGTTTGATGCCTTCCCAATGTATGATAAAACTTACTTTTTTGCCAATGTGTTTTACAATTTTATTTGTGTGAGCCTTACTTCACACTCTTTGTATCTAGCATTTACCAAACTTAATTTTTCAAAATTTAATTCGTTTCTAGCAGGTTTAGTTTTTTTGCTTGGTTTTGGAACTATTTTTTATTTAATGATGCCTGGTGTCGATTCCATTTCTTTACTAATTTTCACTTGGATACTATTTTTTTATTTAAAACGCAATTACTGGATCATTCCATTGTTGCTAATTTTGGTTTTTCAACGGGAATATTACTTTTTGTTTTTTATGCTTGTGGCGCTAATGGATTTTTTTAGATTCAAAAAGGAAAAATACTATATACACGTTTTTGCAATTGCTACATTAGGTTGGTTAACGTACTTTGTACTTAGAAAATATGTTTTTTTTACCCATCACTGGCATTATCAAACCAACGCCAATTCATTACTAAATGGGCTTCTACACATCGAAATAGATTTAGTTACCATGTTCCGTCAATCGTTTATGACCATGAACATCTATTTTATTTATTTACTTGTTTTAGCAATTAAAAAATACAATGACATGAAAATTAACACTTACAATTTTATCACAACTGTTTTGCTTTTTATTCAAATTACTATTTTAAGTATTGCCACCACTTCGGGTAATAATAATGGAAGATATTTTTATTTTGCTACGCCTTATTTCCTTTATTTAATTTTATCTGAAGTTAATTCCATTCTTAGAATAGAGTTAAACATAGAAACCAAATAAATCCTAACTCATAGTTGCAAAATATTTACCTCTTAAAATCTTATATTAACCAATGAAAATTGTAATTACAGGCGGTGCAGGGTTTGTTGGCTCATCTTTATGCATTAGCCTTAAACAAAAATATCCGCAATATAAAATTATTGCTTTTGATAATTTAAAACGTCGTGGCTCGGAGTTAAGCTTGGTAGATTTTAAACAAAACAACATTGAATTTATTCATGGGGATATTAGAAATAGTGAAGATT
This sequence comes from uncultured Bacteroidota bacterium, assembly GCA_937868565.1. Lineage (GTDB taxonomy): Bacteria > Bacteroidota > Bacteroidia > B-17B0 > Aurantibacillaceae > Aurantibacillus. The sequence continues at coordinate 6,630 of CALMND010000367.1, forward strand.
TAGAATTACTTCAGGAGTTTGATGTTATGATAGAAGCTTCGGCTGAACCATCTGTCATGGCAGGCTTGGATGGTAACCCGTCGTATGTAATAAACAATAATCTATATGGCTCTATCAATTGTTTTAATACCTGTATAAAGAATAAAGCCAATCTCATTTTTTTATCCACTAGCCGAGTTTATCCAATTAATCTAATTGAAAATGCAAACTACATAGAGGAAGATACGCGATTTTGGTTTTCGGAAGAACAAAAAATTAATGGCATATCTAACAAAGGGATTTCGGAAAATTTAAGCCTGAAGGGTTCTCGTTCGTTTTATGGAACTACCAAGCTTTCGGCCGAACTATTTATACAAGAATATTGTCAGTTTTACAATTTAAAGGCAGCCATTACCAGATTTGGTGTTATTGCTGGGCCAAGACAAATGGGCAAAACTGATCAAGGCATTGCTACACTATGGATGGCAAAACATTTTTGGAACCAAAGCCTAAAATACATTGGTTATGGGGGTAAAGGCAAACAGGTTCGCGATTTACTTCATATCGATGATTTGATAAACTTGATAGATATTCAAATTCATGACATTGAAAAATTTAATGGTAAAATTTTTAACGCCGGTGGTGGGATGCAATGCAGTGCCTCCCTATATGAAATGACTGCGTATTGCCAAAAAATTACCGGAAACACAATTACCATTGATTCGGATGTAAATAACAGGCCGGCCGACCTGAGAATTTATGTTACCAACAATGCTAAAATTGAAAGTGAAATAAATTGGAAGCCAACAAAAAATATTGAAACCATTTTTGAGGATATTTATTTGTGGATAAAAGAAAATGAAAATCAATTAAGTAGAATTTTAAAATAATATTTGCTAATTACATTTATGAAAGTATGTATAATAACAGGCTCATCCGGTCTGATAGGAAGTGAAGCTGTCAATTTTTTCGCTTCAAAATTTGATAAAATAATAGGAATTGATAATAATATGCGAGCCGTATTTTTCGGCAATGATGCTTCGACCGAATGGAACACTAAATTATTAACACAAACAATAAAAAATTTCCAACACCATTCTATTGATATTAGAAACATGATGGATATTGAAAATATTTTCATAAAATATAAATCGGAAATAAAATTAGTTATTCATACCGCCGCACAACCCAGCCACGATTGGGCTGCAAGAGAACCAATAACAGATTTTACCGTTAATGCCAATGGAACCTTAAATCTACTTGAGGCAACGAGGTTGCATGCCCCTGAGGCTACTTTTATTTTTACTTCAACAAATAAAGTGTATGGCGATACGCCAAATTATTTGCCGTTAGAGGAACTTGATAAACGCTGGGAAATTGATGAAACTCATTTGTATTATAAAAATGGAATTGATGAAAACATGAGTATCGATCATACTAAACATTCGTTATTTGGTGCCTCCAAAGTGGCAGCAGATGTACTTGTTCAAGAGTATGGAAAATATTTTAATATAAACACAGGTGTGTTTAGGGGTGGCTGCCTTACTGGGCCAAATCATTCTGGCACACAGTTGCACGGTTTTTTGTCTTACTTAATGAAATGTGCAATAACAGGAGACAAATACACGGTTTTCGGATACAAGGGAAAACAAGTTCGTGACAACATACATAGTTGGGATTTGGTAAATATGTTTTGGCACTATTATCAAAATCCAAAACAGGGAGAAGTATACAATGCCGGGGGTGGGCGACACTCTAATTGCTCTATGGCCGAAGCAATTGAAATGTGTCAGGGTATTACCAACAAGAAAATGAATTACGAATATTCGACAACAAACCGAATTGGCGATCATATTTGGTGGGTAAGCGACGTAAGTAAATTTAAAAATCATTACAAAAACTGGAATTGGCAATATAACATTAACGATATCCTTACTCAGATTTTTGAAAATATGAGTAAACGTGAGCACCGATAATTGCAGTAGTAAATATATTTAAAAAGCGGTATTGAAAATGAAATTAAGTATTGTAATTCCTGCATACAACGAAGAAGAATCAATTACCGAAACAATTGAAAAAATTGAGGAGGCATTTTTGAACGTAAAAATTGATCATGAGATTTTCGTAGTTAACGACAATTCGAAGGACAATACTCTTGCGGTATTGGAGTCACTTTTAAAAAAGTACCCCGCGCTAAAATTCCAAACCAATAAAGGTCCAAACGGTTTTGGGTATGCTGTACGATTTGGATTAGAAAGATTTTCTGGCGATTGCGTAGCAGTTATGATGGCTGATTTATCCGACTCTCCGTATGATTTAATAAAATTTTATACAACCATGATTGAAGGGGATTACGATTGTGTGTTTGGAAGCAGATTTATTAAAGGTGGAAAATTAATTGACTATCCTTTTTTAAAGAAGATAATAAATCGAATTGCGAATAAAATTATTCAGCTAGTAATGGGAATTAAATATAATGATACAACCAACGCTTTCAAATTGTACAAACGACATACCATCGAGGGAATTAAACCCTTTCTCGCCCCTCATTTTAATCTTACTATCGAATTACCCTTAAACCGAAAACTTCACGGTGTTCGTCAAGGAGTCGGCGGAGATTCTGCGGGCT
>CALMND010000368.1 GCA_937868565.1 uncultured Bacteroidota bacterium
ATTTTTTATTTAAGATTGCAGATCTAACATTTAAGATTTTAATACTTATAAAATCAAAAATCTTAAATCTTAAATTCTACTTACTTTCTGCTAAAATTTTCTTACCTTTTTCTATGGCTTCTTCTATCGTTCCAACCAAATTAAAGGCTGCCTCAGGATATTCATCCACTTTACCGTCAATAATCATGTTAAAGCCTTTGATTGTATCTTCAATGCTCACAAACACACCCTTTAACCCGGTAAATTGCTCAGCTACATGAAATGGTTGCGACAAAAAGCGTTGTACGCGACGCGCACGGTGCACAACCAATTTATCCTCTTCGCTTAATTCATCCATACCAAGAATAGCAATAATATCCTGCAACTCTTTATAACGTTGTAAAATTAATTTCACACGCTGAGCACAGTCATAATGTGTGTCGCCTAAAACCGCAGCAGTAAGGATACGTGAGGTTGAATCCAAAGGATCTACAGCGGGGTAAATTCCTAACTCAGCTATCTTACGGCTTAATACCGTTGTAGCATCTAAGTGAGAGAAAGTAGTAGCCGGAGCTGGGTCAGTTAAGTCGTCGGCAGGCACATAAACCGCCTGTACAGAAGTAATAGAACCTTTTTTAGTCGAAGTAATGCGCTCTTGCATTGTTCCCATTTCTGTTGCCAAAGTAGGTTGGTAACCAACAGCAGATGGCATACGGCCTAAAAGGGCCGAAACTTCGGAACCAGCTTGTGTAAAGCGGAAAATATTATCGATAAAGAATAAGATATCGCGCCCACCCTGAGCACTTCCATCTCCATCACGGAAATATTCGGCTAAGGTTAAACCTGATAAAGCCACGCGCGCGCGCGCTCCAGGAGGCTCGTTCATTTGACCAAACACAAAAGTTGCCTGAGATTTAGCAAGCTCTTTGGTATCCACCTTACTCAAATCCCAACCACCCTTTTCCATAGAGTGTTTAAACTCTTCGCCGTATTTTACAATACCAGATTCAATCATTTCGCGCAACAAGTCGTTTCCTTCACGTGAACGCTCACCTACTCCTGCAAATACTGAAAATCCCGAGTGACCTTTCGCAATGTTATTAATTAACTCCTGAATCAATACGGTTTTACCAACACCGGCTCCACCAAATAAACCAATTTTACCCCCTTTTGCATAAGGCTCAATCAGGTCAATTACCTTAATTCCAGTATATAAAACTTCAGTTGCTGTAGAAAGGTCTTCAAATCTTGGCGGTTCGGCGTGAATAGATCTTCCACCTGCATTATCAACCAAATTGATGCCATCAATGGCTTCTCCTACTACATTAAACAAGCGTCCTTTTACCTTATCACCTGTAGGCATTTTAATTGGGCTACCAGTCGAAACTACTTCCATACCGCGGTAAACACCGTCACTACTGTCCATAGCTACCGTGCGAACCATGTCCTCACCAATGTGTTTTTGTACTTCCAATATCAATTTTTGTCCATCGCCACGGGAAATTTCCAAAGCGTCAAGGATGTTAGGTAATGAACCTCCATTCAAATCATAGCGAACATCGATAACTGGACCGATAACCTGTGCAATTTTGCCAATTTGTTTAGACATATTATATAATTTATACGTTTTTTTTCGAGCGCAAAGGTAGTTTTTTTATCTTAATAAATAAAGAAAATGGGCTATTTTATTAAGGGGTTTTTAACAAATAAATATTACCCGGCGGTTTAACTAAAATAATACCACTTTTGGAATAAAATATAAAATTTATCACGTTTTATAGTTTTAAGCTCAAATTTT
>CALMND010000369.1 GCA_937868565.1 uncultured Bacteroidota bacterium
GGAAAAAGGGTGGTCGTCGGCAATTAATATGGAAGGCATTTTGTTGAACGTTTTATTATTCCTGCCACGTGGCGCGAATTGGGCATTGGTTTGTACGGCCAAATTCCAAAAATCCCCGGTTTAAATTACTCAGCAGCTATTATGAATGGTTTAAATAGTACCGGATTTGATAAAGGAAGTGTTATTCGTGGTGGAAGGTACAAGGGCAGCAATGCCAGCGCATCCAATCTGGCTTTATCAAGTGCCCTGCTGTACTATTTTAAGCACCTTCGACTACAAGCCTCTACGTATTACGGTGGAAGCGCCGGTTTATCAAAAAAATTAGCGGATAGTTTGCGTTTAAAAAATGGTGCTTTTGGCACCCCTGTCTTTTTAAATGAAGTTAATTTACAATATAATGGTTCAGGAGGTTTGCAATTCAAAGCACTGGCCTGTTATTTAACTATTAAAGACGCCTTTAATATTAACAGGGCGTACAAAAAAAATGCACCAACTTCTGTTTATGGTTATTTTGCCGAAATAGGTTACAATGTTTTTAAACCTTTTCAGCAATTAGAAGGGAAAAGCATGTTAGTATTTGTTCGTTACGAAAACATGGATCTTAATGCCACCGTACCTGAAAATGTTAAGAAAGATGCCTTACAGGAAAGACAATACTTTGTTGTAGGAGTCCATTTTCAACCTTTGAAGGGAATTTCTATAAAATTGGATTATGTAAGTCGTATCACATCGAAGTATAAAAGCACTATTCACGGTCTTAACCCTTATTCTGAAAGAACTTCTTCTTACCGGGACAATGAATTTATTAATTTAGGTATAGGTTACAGTTTTTAATGCGGAGGCGCGATTTTATTAAAAAATCCTGTTTAAGTTGTGCAGGTATCTTGGGTGGAATTTCTGCAGTTAATATACTATCAGGATGCACAGCAATTCCTGCTTTAAAAATTACTTCTAAAAGTTCAGAAATTGAGATTCCAGAAAACTCCTTTTTACCTGAGCAAAACCTATTAATAATAAAAAATTCAAATTTAGAATTTGATATTTTACTGGTTAAGAAAAAGGACGGTACATACAACGCCTTGTACATGAAAGTGAAGCTTTATCAGCCACAAAATCGGGTTTGTATTGTTCTTCACATGGCAGTTCATTTGATTTAGAGGGTAAAGTGTTATTGCAGCCAGCGTTAACTAATCTCAGGAAGTTTAAAGTTGAAGCGACTAACGGCATTATTAAATTGTATCTATAGTCTTTAAGAAATATACAGGTACTTTAATCGCGGACATTTGATTTTCTATACGGCAGGTGTATTTATGGTTTAATACTTGCTGAAGAAATAATTTTGTATTTTTGTGGGTGATTAAAGCAGAATTACTATTGCTAGCTAATTTTTACTAAATGATTTCACTAAGCAAACAATTCAGGAACATAGTTTCTATTATAGTAATTTTATTTATATCAGAAGTTACCAATAGTCAAATTGCCTTTGCAAACGGATGGAATGTAACCACTTCTGTACCCAACGTTACCACAGCAGCCTCTGGAAGTAACCGACTGCTAATTTATGTGATTACCTTTGAGGATGATGACAATACCAATGATGTAACGTCTGTTAGTTATGGAGGTCAATCACTGACCCAAGCAGTGCAAGCCACTACGTTAACAGGAGGTGGGAGTCAAAGCCGGGTCGAAATTTGGTATCTTAACCAAGCGGGTATAACTGCCTCGTCACACACTACCTTCACTCCGGTTTTTAGTATTTCTAACCCCACCACCAGTCATGGGTATTACACAATGGCGGTTACACTCTCCGGTGTTAATCAGAGTTCGCCCGTTTGCACTTCCGGAGTAGGGCAGAGACTTACAACTACAACTGTAAATTTAAGTTCTGGAATTTCTGTATTACCGAGCGAACTGGTCATTTATGCAACACATGGAGGCGAAAGCAGAACACATACGCCGGCGACCGGATATACTGAAAGTGCAGATCTTAATGGGGCAAGTGGTGGTCAATCTTCAACTGTCAATAGCAAATCCATAACAGCTTCAGGAACTGAAAATCCTGTATCAACCGCAAGTGGGAGTCAAAATCGATTTGTAATAGCTGCGGTTCGTATAATTCCAAATGGAGCTACGTGTTCAAGTGCCCTTCCAATTGAATTAACACATTTTGTGGCAAGTTTTGCTGACGAAGGTGTTAAATTAGAATGGCGAACGGCGGGTGAAAGAAATAATGATTTTTTCACAGTTGAACGCTCTTTGAATGGGATTGACTGGGTAGAAATAACTCAAATCAAAGGGGCGGGGAATAGTGCGGCGCCTAAAAATTACAGTGCCTATGATAATTCACCCATTGCAGATGTAATGTATTACCGATTAAAGCAAACAGATTATGACGGAACAATAAGTTATTCTTGGATAAGTAATGTTGATCCAGACAATTTCGAACAAAATACTTTTAAAATATATCCAAATCCTGCCACTAGTGAACTAAATCTTATAGGGAATCCTTTTGAATTAAAAGTCACGAATATTCTTGGTCAGGAAGTTACCCGAGATGTAATTATTTCACGCAATCAAAAAAACCGTTTACTTTTAAATATTTCGGGATTACAAAGTGGAACTTATTTCATCCATTCCAACAGTTCTTATATTAGATTCATCAAAATGTAACAACGATTCTCCGTGTTAAACACTCTCTAAAACAAAAAGAGGGATAGAATTTACACAAAGTACTGGCGCTCACACAAACGCCGGATGTACTTTCTCAGTACTGTAAATTCTATCACCTCCTTATATGCTGAGTAAATAGACAATTATACATTTGCAATTACCGTGCCAGAGCGTGTAATCCTTTATAGACAAGGATTTATAAGAGGTGTTAAATTTTGAACATCAGGAATTACCTTGTAAATAGTGGAATTTATTCCTCATATTGGGGAATAAGGTTCGGGAATTAAGATACTTTTTTAAGAATGTTTATCGTTTCAGTTGGACTAGTAGAACCAAAAACGGTATTACCTGCAACTAGAACGTTAGCCCCACACTGTAGCAATTTTTTATAATTATTTAAATCAACCCCACCATCAATTTCTATTAAGGCCTTTGAACCTGTTCTCTGAATAAGATGTTTTAGTTTCGTAACCTTTTCGTAGGTGTTTTCTATGAACTTTTGTCCACCAAAGCCAGGATTTACGCTCATAAGACAAACCAAGTCAATGTCAGTGATACAATCTTCTAATAAGTTGACGGAGGTGTGCGGATTGATGGCCACGCCTGCCTTCATTCCCAGATTTTTTATATGTTGAATGCTGCGATGCAAATGTGGGCAAGCTTCTAGGTGAAACGTAAGGATTTCCGCTCCCGCATCTTTAAAAGCTTCGGCGTATCTATCAGGTTCTACAATCATTAAGTGCACATCCAATGGTTTCCTGGCCAGTTTCTGAATACTTTTTAAAACCGGAAAGCCAAAAGAAATATTCGGAACAAAAACGCCGTCCATTATGTCAACGTGAAACCAATCCGCAGAACTGCTGTTTATCATTTCAATATCGGCTGCTAAATTTGCAAAGTTGGCCGATAAAACAGAGGGAGCTACGAGGTGTGACATAAATTAGCTGTTTGAGCAACAAAGTTAGGCATTAAGCCTTAAATAGTCAATAATAATAAATTGCTAAGCAAAAGAGAGCGAGTAAAGCAATGCCTGAAATAAAATTAACCTTAATGCAAATAGAACCGCGTTGTTAACATCACGTTGGCCATGTGATTATATTGTTGAAGCGTGTAGCGGCATCGCCCGGTTTGATGCGACATGTAGTTTCCTTTAGGTGGCATATAACGGTTTCCCATACCATCAAGAGGCACATTGGTTCCCGGATCGGCTTCGGTGTCGCAAAATCCATCACCATGAAGAGCACAATTGGAACCATCTACGAACTCCTGACTTAGCACAGGCGGCAATGGACCTGGAACTGCGGGAATGTTCGGATTTATTTCGTCATGCGTGTTCGGTAAACCAAAAAAATGACCAAGGCAGTGAAAAACATATTCACTACTATTATTAAGCATTAGGCTTTTCTCCAGAACGATTAAGTCTCTCTTTGGGTGTGCCAAGTTTGCTGCGGTAGGCATATAAGCATATCATCCTCCTTCGGCGGTATAAGTTGGCGGAGGTAAAATAATCACAGAATCGACCAGATACATATTAATGGTTTTGTCGGTATAATAACTTGCCGTAACCGCCGGTTCATGAATATTATATTCCCACGCAATTCCATAATTGTAATTAGGGATGAGCACCGTGGTACAACTCGTAAACGAAACACATATCTTTTTGAATCGGTCATTAATTGTATCCAACATCATATTCAAAGCGGCAGGAGTTGCAAGGCCTACGCTGTAATTACTGTCAAGTACCACGTAAAAAACGATTGAAAATTGTTTTTTAACGCAGTCCTCATGCATAATGGAGGAGGTTAAATGTTGCACGGTATTTGTGTTTCCCAATTTTTTTTTGCCCGAATTTTGAGAGAGGGCTACGCAAGTAGAGAGAATATAAAGTATTGTAAGTAATTTTCTCAATGATTCACCATATTAAGTCAAATATTTTTATATATTTGGTTAACCAAATTTAGAACTTTTTTTAAAATGTACAAACAAAAAAAAACCTTACTCCTTTGTTTGCTACTATTTTGTTTTTTCAGAACGTTCTCACAAATTTCCATTGCCCCAACAGCCAACGGTTGCTTGCCAGGAATACCTAATGCTACACTTTCCTATAATGGTCCAGGGCCCGCCACCAATATCACTTGGAATTTTGGAGACGGGAGCCCTACATCTAACTTAATCACACCCGTGCACAGTTACATGAGTTTAGGAACCTTCACCGTAACATTTTCTGCAACGATTAACGGCAGCCAACAGACGTTTACCCTACTGGTTAAGGTGAACCCTTCGCCAACAGGGAGCTTTAATTTTCCTTTTCCGGCAACTAAATGTTTACCCTTGCCTGCGAATTTTCTGGCAACAAGTCCAAATCCCGGTGTTGCATTTGTCTGGGATTTTGGAGATAATTCCCTGGGAAGCGGTTCAAACCCAACACATATTTATAACCAATCGGGTAATTTTGTTCCAATACTCACAGTGCAAAACACATTAACCGGTTGTTATTTTAACGTATCCGGCTCTCCGATTAGCGTATCGGCACCACCTAATATTCAAATTACTTCCAATCCAGGATTAAATAGCTGTTCATCGCCTTTTACCACATCGTTTAGCGCTCACAATTCCACTTCTGGTTCACCAAACGGTGGCGGTTTAACTTATAACTGGAATTTTGGAAACGGAAATACATCGGGTCAGGTAACACCCGGTAACATCACTTTTCAACAAGGCATTTTTTCTGTAACGCTAACCTGCACAGACAATAATAATTGCAGCAGTTCTCAAAATCTAACAGTTTCTGTAATAAGCCCCACACTTAATGCGCTTGTGCCCGCAAACGTTTGTATTAAAAGCCAGTTACCGCCTTATTTGGGATTTCCAAATTTTACAGTTTCAGTTCAATCCAGTGAGCCTACGACATCCTGGAACATGGGCGATGGGAGTCCGCCAAAAGTATTCCCCCATCTTGGATCGCCCAGTTTAACTCCTGGTGTATGGAGAACAGATACCCTGCATGCATACATTAGCCCGGGAATAAAAACCATTACGATTACTGCCACGAAGGGATTTTGTTCGACCAATATTACACGAACAATTAATGTCATACAAGTAGTACCAAATTTTTCAATAAGCCCTACAAATTCGATCGTTTGCGGCAGTCCTTTTACGTTTAGCTGTACGAATTTGAGTACAGCAAACGGGGGCAATCCTCTTACATTCAATTGGCAGGTTGTGCCATACAATAACCAGGCGCAGAGCAGTTACTCATCTGTTGCCACCAACCCGGTTTTTACGGTTTCAGTTGGAAGTCTCAATCCTTATACAATTTTTAGTAACTATAATCCTAAGGTATTTTTACAGGCTCTAAC
>CALMND010000370.1 GCA_937868565.1 uncultured Bacteroidota bacterium
GAGCGTAAATCCTTTTCTAAAAGTTTAACGTTGTCTTTTGTGGAGGAAAAAATAATGACAGACTGATAATCCTCATTTTTCAAAATTCGAATTAATAGCTCTTCTTTTTGATTATCATATACTGAATAAGCTTGCTGCACGATACCAGCGGCGGGTTTACTAATAGCAATGTTAATTTGTACAGCTTCATTTGTTATTTGATTAGCCAACAGACGTATTTTTGGGGGCATAGTGGCAGAGAACATAATAGTTTGGCGCTTTTTTGGTAGAAAATTTATAATCGTTTTTATATCATCAAAAAAACCCATGTCCAACATTCTGTCGGCCTCATCTAAAACCAGATGTTGCAAATGTTCAAAGTTAATATCACCAGATTGAAGCAAAGCTATTAAACGACCGGGAGTGGCGCAAACAATATCCGCACCTTCTTCCAACGCATGTTTTTGATTAGACCATGCGATGCCGTCGTTACCACCGTATATAGCAATAGAGCCTACCGAACAAAAGTAACCCATCCCGTCAATCTGTTGATCAATTTGTAATACCAGTTCCCTTGTTGGCGCAATAATGAGTGTATTTAGATGCCTTGTTTCAGCTTTTAAAATATGATCAAGAATTGGCAAAAGGTAGGCTGCCGTTTTACCGGTACCAGTTTGCGCGCACGCAATTAAATCTTTATTCCCTAAAATCACTGGAATAGCCTGTTCTTGAATTGGTGTAGGTTGCTTGTAACCCATACTGTAGAGACCTTCCATCAAAGAAGCCTCGAAACTAAAATCGTCGAATGTCAAAAGAATTTTTTTATTAATTTACGTCCTAAGTTAGTATTTTTAACGACCTCAAAAAAATTAAACAGGACTTTTCGTCGTTTCAATGAGAATTTAAGGTCTTTATTGGCAAATAATTCCAAATTAATCAAGACCTCTGCATTTATTAATACTGCCATTAAAAACTTTTAATTAAACTTCTCATAAAAAAATGGTTATTTTTATTGACTAATTATTTGAAAAAAAACACTTTAAGTTAAGCTTATGTTATCTAAATCTTTCAATGTGTTTTTGCCCATTCTCGTTTTCGCTGGTTTAGGTTTTTCGGGAGATTCAAGTGGCTTTCCTGTTCCAACAGGAATTAAAAATATGCTTTTTTACGTTCAGAGAAGCCTTAATAAAAACACCATTATTTACCAACTAAATACAAATGAAAATGAAGAAGTAAATGTAGAAGAACCTATAAAAATGTATTGGATAAATTATGCTGGAAAATCGGATAAGGAAATGTTAAACTACATCCAAAGAAAATATGCCTACGGTTTAAGTGTAAAAATGACGGATTCCGAAAAAAAAACTTTTTGTTTCAATTTTGTTTCCTACAAATCTCAATCGCTTTATCTTATAAAGTCTCCCATCGATAAAAAATACCACACTTTAAGTTATTTTAACAATCGACTCATAGACATCAACCGTATTTATATCCATATAGAAGGCGGAACCTTCTGGTATCCAAAGGTTAAGTATATAGAGGTTTTTGGAAAAGATATCCATAAAAATGAAGAAATTGTAGAAAAAATTATCCCCTGATTAATTTTTTTGGCTAATGTTAATGAAAAATAATATCTTAGTAAATGTTTATTAACTTTCAGTTTTTATTGGGTTAACTTAAATTATGATTGTAAAGCTGGCCACGGAAAATTGGGAATTTGAGCAGTTATTTGGGCTTAATTATCAAACTTTTGTTGATGAAATTCCACAACATCAGGAAAATGAGACAAGGCAATTGGTGGATAAATTCCATGACAAAAATAAGTACATCATTGCACTTCAAGGTAAAAAATTAATAGGTATGATGTCTATTAATGAAAACAGACCTTTTTCGCTGGACAATAAACTTTCTAATTTAGAATCTTATTTGCCTCCCTTTTCAAATGGCTTTGAAATCAGATTATTAGCGGTTAAAAATGAAATGCGTGGAACGCTGGTGTTCATGAAAATGTTTGCAAAACTATACGAAATTATCGAAGAAAGAAAATACGATATTGGGCTCATATCGGGGATCTTGAGCCAACAAAAACTCTATTCAAAAATTGGATTTGTACCCTTCGGTCCTTTGGTCGGAAATCCCCCTGCTCAGTTTCAACCCATGTACATAACGTATGAGAAATATTTAAAAGGACTTGAATCAATGAACTTAGTTGCGAAACTTTAAACTCTATGGAAAATCAACATATAAATTTTATGCCGGGGCCGGTAAACCTTCATCCGGAAGTAAAAAAGATTTATTACGAAACTTTTCTTTCACACCGCTCGTCAAGGTTTTACGAAGATGTTGCTGCGTTTGAAGCAGACCTGTGTAAATTTGTAAAGGCCCAAAATGCTGCGTTTTTTATTGGCTCTGGCTCTCTGGGTAACGAAGTGGTAGCACAATATCTCAAGCAATTGTCGGGCAAGGGACTTATTTTAGTTAACGGTGAATTTGGTAAGAGATTAACTGAACAAGCCAAACACATTGACTTAAGCTTTGACACTTTTGAAATCCAACTTGGAGAGGCTTTTGATTACTCCAAGATTAATGCTCTGCTTGCCAGTGAAACCTACACTTGGCTTTGGTTTGTCAATTGCGAAACTTCATCTGGTGTGTTGAACGACTTAACAAAATTAAAAGTTATGTGCAACCGTTTAGGCATTAAAGTTGCTGTAGATTGTATAAGCACAATTGGTAACACCGATGTTAATTTAGACGGAGTTTTAATAGCATCAAGCACCAGTGGAAAAGGCCTGGCGTCTTATCCCGGTATATCCATCGTGTTTTTTGAAGATACACTTCTTTCACTTAAAACTAACTCGATTCCAAAATACATGAATCTGAAAAACCACATGGATACGAACCGTGTACCCTATACAGTGAGCACCAATTTATTTTATTCTCTGGTTCACGCATTTAAAGGTGTTTCACATCCCGAACATCAAAAAAACATCAAAATCATATCTGACTATATCTATGGCGAATTAGCTAATTTGGGTTTTAGCTTTTTAGGAAACTACGAGGATATGATGCCTGGTATTATTAGTATTATTTGTCCCAGTGAAATTAACTCATACGACTTGGGCTTTGAGCTTGAAAGAAATAATTTCTTTGTAAATTATGGGGGGTCGTACTTAAGAAAAGCGAATTATTTTCAAATTTGCATTATGGGGCATCAGGAGCTTGCTAATGCAAAAAAACTAGTTGAATTTATAAGGATAAAAAAGCTATCGCAGGCATTGCAAACTGCTTCTTAAATATTAAAATAAATTCTATGCTAATGAGTTCAACTTCGAACGAAGATTAGCACAAACAGTTTATATCCCCCTAAAAGCGGTAATTTGTACAAACCAATTTATGCGCTTTACTTTGAAAAGTCGACTGCACTAAGAGTTTAACAATTCTATTAATAGGAAAAACAGTACGAAAGAGAATAATCCGGTTTTCCTTTACAAATTGTTGAGCTTTTTAACTATTTTTAAAGTCAAACTTAAACACTCTAAATAAAATTTCATGAGTTTACGAAATTGTTTTTCCAAGTCTTTTAATAAAATTTTTCTACTGGCTTTAAATTTTATCTCAATTACAATTTACTGCCAAAACATTCAAAACAATCCGCAATCCAATCACGGGAATAAATTTGAACAGTTGGGCACTATCCTTCCAACACCAAATGAGTACCGAACGGCTTCTGGAGCACCGGGTTCAAAATATTGGCAGCAACGTGCCGATTACGAAATTGATGTAACACTTGATGAAAAAAATCTTAGTATCATTGGAACTGAAACTGTCACTTACCATAATAACTCACCGGATATTCTTACATACATTTGGTTACAACTCGACGAAAATCAGCACGACCCGAAAAACGAGGTAAACTACTTTGATGAAAATAAAATCTCAGAACCAGTTACAGAGCAATCGATAAAATCTTTAAAAACCAAAGAAAATTTTGAAGGATTGGGGGACAAAATTGATGGCGTTACAGATGAGTTTGGTAAGGCACTCAAATATACTATCAACGGGACAATGATGCGCATTGATTTACCAAAATCTTTGCCTGCAAAGTCAAAAGTAAAATTTAAGGTGAAGTGGCATTATAAAATGATTAACCGCACGGAATTTGGTGGCCGTGGAGGTTACGAGTACTTTCCTGAAGATGGAAACTACCTGTTTACGATGACCCAATGGTACCCAAGGATGTGTGTTTATAGTGATTTTCATGGATGGCAAAACAAACAATTTACGGGGCGTGGAGAGTTTGCGTTAGCGTTCGGAAATTTCAGAGTAAAAATGACTGTTCCTTCGGATCATCTAATTTGTTCTACAGGAGAATGTCAGAACTATCAGCAAGTTTTGTCTCCCGAAAGATATGCCCGCTGGCAAAAAGCACAAACAGCAACAGAACCAATTGAAATCGGATTGTTAGAAGAAGCTAAAAACGCAGAAAAAAATGTAACTGGTTCGCCGGCAAAAGGAACTAAAACTTGGATTTTTAAGGCGGACAGTGTTAGGGATTTTGCTTGGGGGAGTTCACGAAAGTACGCCTGGGATGCAATGCCAGTTATGTGTGAAGGCAAACGTGTGATGTGCATGAGTTTTTATGGAAAGGAAGCTTATGGTTTGTATCGCAAATATTCTACGAAAGTGGTTGCACACACTATTAAAACGTACTCTAAGTATAGCATTCCTTACCCATACCCGGTCGCCCAAAGCATAGAAGCTGCAAACGGAATGGAGTACCCGATGATTTGTTTCAATTTCGGAAGAACTGAAAAAGAT
>CALMND010000371.1 GCA_937868565.1 uncultured Bacteroidota bacterium
AAACAAACGTTTCCTTGGTTCCATGTTAAATTCAAACTGAGCGGTGTTGGAGTAGGAGGGGCCCTTTAAATTGTATATTAGAACACTCTGTGGATTATTGTCAATATCCACAACAACTTGATTGATAAAATCAGTTCGGTAGGCATCAAAAGTTACGTAGGCATCGCGGTAATTAATTTTAAATTTTTGCGTGAAGTTTAAACCATAATTGTATCCAGTTTCAGGCTTTAAGCCGTAAGGCATAGCCAAATCGCTACTTTCAACCGACCATTGGCGGGCCGTTGCCATCAGATAAGTATTGTCTGAAAGTATATTGGCGGTTCTCAAGGCCCTTCCGCCGCTCAACCGCAGCACAGTTCTGGAGGTAAAAGCATAACGCACATGCAAACGAGGTGTAAAAAATAAGCCGTAATAATTGTGATAGTCTGCTCTGATACCTGCTATCATGTTAAACTTCTCCCCTCGGTTATGAGCAAACTCCAAAAAAGTGCCAGCCACATTTTCGTTGCGTTGATATTTAAATAACTCAAAGGTTTCATCAAGACGGTCGTTCATATAACTCGCGCCAATTTTATAAGTATTATCTGTAGTCCTGATGATGCCCTGAAAAATATAATTAGCATAAAAAGTTTTTTGCAAACCAGAGTAATTCCTTTTGCCATAAAAATTTGTTTGATCATGGTTAAGGTAAGAAAGCTGTAAACCCATGCTGGTTGCTGGTTTTTTGGCAAAGACATAGCCGGTTTTGCTGTACAGTTCCCACTTTTGATTGGCGATTCCGATTTTATATAAGGGAACGGAATCATTGTAATTCTTAATATTTTGTTTGTACTGCCCGCCACTACGTTGGTCGTTTAAATAGCCTCCACCAATTTGTGCTTCAAAACCCTTTTTGTTTTGATAACTATATTTATTAATAAAGTTATATTGTTTACCAGTTGGAATGTCGGCAAAGCCATCGTTATTAAGGTCCTGAACCAGAGGATTAAAGCTGACATGGTTTAATAAACCTGTTGTAACATTGTTGCTTATTTTTTGAGTGAGATTAAGATTATATTCATTACGCGCGTTTTCGTTCACATACGTATTAAAATTAAGTTTTGGACTCACATCCGGATTGTGAAGTTCTGTATTGATCTGACCTGTAAAGCTTTCATAACCATTAATTACGGAACCCGCTCCTTTACTTAATTGTATGGACTGTATCCAGGTTCCCGGGATAAAGGTTAAACCAAAATTACTTGCCAATCCTCTCAAATAAGGCATATTTTCTTTGGTGATTTGCGCATATTGCCCTGAAAGACCCAGCATTTGAATTTGCTTTGCGCCGCTTACGGCATCTGCAAAATTAACGTCCACACTGGGATTGGTTTCAAAACTTTCAGAGAGGTTGCAGCATGCCGCTTTCATCAAGGAGCGCTCGGTTAAGGTTTCAATCTTAATAGGATTTAAATAGGAGATTTCAGTACCGTTACTATAATAAACAACTTCTATTTCATTTAAATCGACCCCACTCTTCAGTTTTATTAATAAAAATTTGTCCGGATTTTTTACGATAACAGTATCGTTGGTGTAGCCGATCATTTTTAATAGTAATTTATTGGTTTTGCTGGTACTTGAAATCTTGAAATCTCCGTTTTTGTCACTCGTTGCGGAAACGGAAGTTCTGTCCCAAAAAACGACTACGCCGGGTACAACAGAGGTGTCTCCGTTTAAAGAAATTTCAATAATCTTTCCCTTTATCTGCGCTTTTAGCAGTACAGGAAAAAGTAAGACCATAACGGCCACACATTTTTTTAAAAACCACATCAGTGTTACTTTTTAGATTCCTCGCACTTGCCGGTGCGGTATTGACAACACTTTGGTAATTGGTTGTAGGATTTATCGTTGCCTTTAAAATTGCCGGCATCGTAACCTCTATTTGCAATGGCTTGTTGTATTTGTTCGAGTTTAACGATGTTGGGATTATAGGTTACCGTAGCCACTTTGGTATCAACGTTCCAGATACAAATTTTTGAACCCTTAATATCTGCCGCATTTTCAATTCTATCTTTACACTCTTCGCAATTGCCTTTCACAACAAAGGTTTCGGTTTTAACCGTTTTTTGTTGTGCTTTTAAGCCCAATGATGCAAGTACGGTAGCAATGATGATGATAGTTCTCATGATTTTTTTGTTTTTAAAAATTTTTAATAATTGTTTTTTTGTTAGTCAATTTAATCGACGAAAAAAGCAATTACTAAATCCTGAGAACCGTTATGGAGACAATAAAATTGTTTAGAATTTTGGGCGGGGGGAAATCTTCGATTATCGTTTGATGAAAAAATGTTTTAGCCAGAAAAGAATAACAATTTGGTAAAGAATGAAAAATCAGATTAAATGCTGGCTTACTTAATTTGTAGCTAAAACTATTTATACTGAAATCAGTGCAGTTTTTTAACACAAAACCCTCATCCTTACAGCAGTCATTGCTTGATTCTTCAGAGCCTTCATCGTCGCAACAACCTTTGGTTTTGATCAAATAGCTTATTTTTTCGAGTTCCCCGCCGCAATAATGAAAGTAAACAGGAATGCCTACTACAGTTATGAGGTAGGAAAAAACTGCAAGGCCAAAAAAATATTTTTTAAACAAATTAATTATTGGTTCTTTGTACGAAGGTCGCAAAAAAGAGCGACAATTAGTATTATTTTTCGTTAAAATTTACTTCCAGAAAACTTTATTTTAACTGAATCGGATTGATTCACATGAAAATAGGGCTATACTATCCTTGCAACCAGATTTACGAACTGATATTTGTTTTGACGGTTGAAAATTTAATCTTCGAATTGTTCTGTTTTGTGTAAGGGCTATTAGTTCGATTCTTTGAAGTCTGTTTAACTGTAATATCAAACCCAACCTTCGAACCATAATTACTCTAAAACCAATTTCAAAGTTTTACCAGAGCATTTATTGCCCAACTCTACAAAATACAAACCTCTGCTAAAATCGCTTAAGTTTAATTCGGTTTTGCCGTTTGGCAATTTTGTTTTATAAATCAATTGCCCGCTGACATCTATAATACGTAGCTCTGTGGCTTGTGTTAGCTAGATTGTAAAAATGCCCTTGTTAGGATTAGGATATATTAAAACCTTGTTATCCGAGACCTTTTCCTGTAGTCCCAAACATTTTGATACGTTAACTGTAAAGGTTACCTGGTTGGTGCAGGAGTTGGCTGTGGTAGTGCCTGTAACAGCATAAGTGGTAGTTACGGTTGGTGAAAGAATAATTGTTGAATTTGCACTTGCATTACTCCAGCTATAGGTATTTGCTCCATTAACAGTAAAAGTAGTTTTTTCTCCGGCCCAAATACTATAATTACCACTAACCGTTATACTGGGGCTTATCACTTGCACAGCAAAACTAAGCTCGTTGGTGCAGGAGTTGGCCGTGTTAGTGCCCATTAATGTGTAATTACTCGTTGTTGAAGGTGTAAGTGCTACGGTGGAATTGTTACTGCCGCTGCTGCTCCAGCTAAAAGTATTTGCGCCACCAGCAGTAAATGTAGCTATGCCACCTTTACAAACACTGTAACTACCACTAACCGTTAGGGTAGGGCTTAAGGCACTAACAGTTACCACTTGTTTGGCGGTATCTGTGCGGCACTTGTAATACACAATTACCTGCGTGCTGTATGTGCCGGGCGTACTGAACTGATGCACAGGATTGCTAAGTGTTGAACTATTAGCTGCCCCCGAAGCAGGATCGTTAAAATCCCACAACATACTTGTTACCGAGTAACCTGCTGCCGTGCAGCCAACGCTGCTAAAAGCATTGGTGCCAAAACCAGCCCTTTGGCAGTTTAAACTGTGGCTAATGCTTAAGCCCGTTGCCGGTTTAAAAAAATAATTACTCATAAAGTTGGGTAGCCCATCAATGTTTGTTTTTGGTGCCAGAGAAATGGCAGACGGACTGTAATTGCAAGATGCGCCGGGAGAATTTGGATTGGAAATAACACCTAAAGTTTGCTGTGTAAAATTTGCCGCATAAATCTGGCCATCTGGCGCTAATTGCAGTGCATATACACTATTAGGTGATGTGCTAACAGTATATTGCGAAGCAACTATGGCAGCGACCGAACCCGCACAAAGGTTCCACTGAAATAGAGTTGCTCCATTATAACCCGTGCCATAAGCTTTAGTGCCATCCGGTGAAAATTCAAATCCTAACGTGCCGGGGTTTACAAGGTTTGTATTTAATTGTAGTTGATTGGTTACCATACCTGTAGCATTATCAAAATCATAAACTTCAAAAATATACAGTCCATAGTGCGCCATACCTAGTTTACTGCCATTGGGCGAAAATTTCATTTCACCCATTCCGGCATTGCCGCCAACATTGCCAAGCGTTGGGCCAATAACCGAAAGAACTGGGCTTGGATTGATGCCGGATGTGGTAAGCAAATAAGCCCTAAATTGATTGGAATTAAAATCATGGCACATTATCCAAACATCTTGACCATTACAATGCAAAGTGGCATTTAATTTATCTGCATGCGGGCCCGCATGAATTAAACTATTTTTCGTTGTCACAGAACCCATGCCTGCTGCCAAAGCCATATCAACAACAGTGTATTGTAATCCGCTTTGCCCTGCCGTGCCATCAAAATGAAAAATATAATATAAATTGGCATTACCTGGTTGTTTTACAATCAAAACCGATTGTGTTACACCTTTGTTTCCCATTATACCGCCGCCATTTGCCAGATATTGATGCTGCTTGTACCAAACGGTATCACTATTTGTGTAAAACAAAATATTGCCTGCAACATCTGATATGCAAGCTGAACTTCTTGGCGTTTTCATTGCACTATTAACCAAAACAGTTGGAGGATTCGTGTTAAAATTTAAACCCGCACGATTTCCGAAATACCAAGTATTGTTCTGATTTTGCGAAGACAAACCTAAATGCAAGAGCGAATAAAATAAAAAATAAAGACGATGTTTCATGTATTTAATTTTTGTTTTTTATCTAGATAATTATCTGGAGTAATTTCGAATAATCACTTTGTTCTCTTCAGCAAATTCAGGGCATTGCATTTATTGATTATGTTGCTTGACAAAGCATGGTTATTTTATATTAAAATCATGACGCATAGTGTTTAATAAAATTACTAAAAATAATTATAAACAAAGACTTGATTTTAATTGTCGTTACAATTTTTTTTCGGTCTGGTTCTTTCTTAAAATAGCAAAAAAGAGCATGGCTGCCCTAGCTCTTTTCAATATGTTAACTGTTGAATGATATACTACCAAATATCCGCATGGTAGCAAAACCAATTAATCGTAAAAGTCGGCGTTCCGCTTTGTGATTTATTCGAATACCAGGACTTGAAAAATAATGGTTTCAGAACCTTACAAAAAACATATAGTGTTCCGATACCAATTGTTTTTTTCTTGTTCTCGAGTTTACAGTAATTGAGCTGACTCATATTCAATAATTTCGCCATTTCTCTTTGATTTTTTCTGCGCAGCTACCGCGTAGCTTTCATAGCTTCAGCTGGTAAATGATTATATTGTTGTTGGTTCATTTTCGCACAAGCCGCATTTTTTACTTTAAAGTGAATTTTTCAGAAAAACTAAAAGAGAAGAGTTAAGCCGTTTTTCAATCGGGATTTGTCAAACAAATATTTTAAAATGAATGCATGCTTACTATCAAACGTAAAAAATATTGAATTAAAGCTTTTTGGTTAAAAATTAAATGGTCTTAGAAAAACTAAACATTTTGGAAGGCTTTATTTGTTTGAGATTGGACAAAACATTAAAAGAAGAGTAACGGAAAAAAACTTGCCCCTCGAAAAGTTGGGACTTGAAATCGGCTTAATACGAATGGATGTTCATAGAATAGAGAACGGTTATAATATTACGATTATTGCCTTACGATGATTACCTTATTTAAACTGGTTATTGCCTTGAACGTAAAACCAGAGAATTTAATAAAAGTTAACCGGCAGTTTCAAAAAAAATTAGAATTATTGGTTGATAATAATAAAGCAAATAGAAAGTAAGGGTATTAAGGAATGAAATTTGGATTTAAAGTTCCTGCAAATTAAAACGACCTACGCCTGCCTTCCCGCAAGCAGAAACATAACAGCCATTCTTACGGCCACTCCATTTTCTACCTGATCTAAAATAATGGATTGTTTGCTGTCGGCCACATCGCTGGTAATTTCAACTCCGCGGTTTATGGGCCCCGGGTGCATTACCACGATTTTTTTGGATAAACCGTCTAATAGTTCTTTATCCAAACCATATAACATGGTATACTCTCTTAGAGAAGGAAAGTACTTAATATCTTGTCGTTCCAATTGTATACGTAACATGTTTGCTACATCGCACCATTCCAAAGCCTTTTTTAGGTTAGGTTCTACCTCTACGCCTAGTGAAGTGATATATCTTGGAATGAGTGTTAAGGGGCCGCATACTTTTACTATCGCTCCTAATTTTTGCAGACAAAAAATATTGGAAAGAGCAACTCGGGAATGTAATATGTCTCCAACAATTACAATTTTTTTACCCTTTAGATCACCTAGTTTTTCCTGCATGGAAAAAGCATCTAAAAGAGCTTGAGTAGGGTGTTCATGGGCGCCATCCCCAGCGTTAATTATTTTAGCATTTATTTTTTTTGCTAAGAAAACAGCCGCTCCGGGACTAGAATGCCTCATCACAATCATATCCACCTTCATGGCGAGAATATTGTTGACGGTATCTACCAAAGTTTCGCCCTTTTTTACCGAAGAGTTGGAGGCCGAAAAGTTGACCACATCAGCGCTGAGGCGTCTTTGAGCCAGCTCGAAGGACAAACGGGTTCGCGTTGAATTTTCGAAAAAAAGATTGGCGACCGTAAGATCTCTAAGCGAGGGGACTTTCTTAATGGGACGGTTGATAACCTCTTTAAAACTCTGGGTAGTGTTTAAAATAAGTTCAATATCGGTTTTGGTGAGTTGCTTTATTCCCAGAAGGTGGTTAACACTTAGATGACTCATTCCCTTTTTTGAAGTATAATTCAAAATCTAAAGATAGCTTTAATATTTAAATGAAAGCCGATTTTATAAATATTTTTCCTTTATTACATTTAAATGGTGTGCTGCATGCCCACAAATGGTATATCCAATGGATAGTACTGTGGCATTGCCCATAGTTGTTTTACCACTCAGCATCAGTGTTTCTTTTGAAAAATTTTTGAAAAGATATATGTTTGCCATTCGTACATGTTCTAATTCTTCCATTAAGTCATTCAAACTTCTTCCACTAACATCGGCGTTTGCAGCATAATGATCCTCTTCAAAAGGTAAAGGCTGTTGCGGGTCTTTTCTTGCAAACCGAAGAGCGCGGTAAGCAAAAATTCTCTCCGTATCTATTAAGTGGTTCACAATTTGTTTAATAGTCCATTTACCGGGCGCGTACGCGAAATTTTCTTTAGTCGGAGAAATTTCAGACAAAACACTCTTTATCTCCATCAGATTCAAGCTAAAGGCATCCATTACATTTTCTCCCTTTGCTTTTGGGATGTAATTGTTGTAAAACTCCGGGTGAGTTCCTTGTTCGGGTCTCATGTTAATTGTCAAGTAGCGTTATTTTGTCTTTACCATCACTTTCTTTCCATTCTACTTTTACATTTTGACTGGCAATCGAATCAATGGTGATACCTATATATTTTGCCTGTATCGGAACATGGCGTGATAATCTTCTGTCAACTAAAACTAAAAGTTCCACATCCTTGGGCCTTCCAAAGGCGAGCATGGCATCTAAACCGGCCCGGATTGTCCTGCCAGTAAACAACACATCGTCAATCAAAACAACATTTTTATCTTCTATAATAAAATCAATGTTGGTTCGGTTAGGTATCAATTCCTTTTTCCGAAAATCATCCCGGTAAAAAGTAATATCTAGTTCTCCGCAATGAACTTTTTTATTTTTCAATATGCTCTGTAGTTCTTTTTGAATGCGACGCGCCAAAAAAATGCCACGAGGCTGCAATCCTATAATAACTGTATCACCAAAGTCATTATGTACTTCAATTAGCTGATGACAAAGTCTTTTAACTGTAATGTCGAACTTGGTCTTTTCTAGTAAAATCCTTGGTTGCACTTTGGTCTATTTTTCTGTGTTAAATATAGAAATTATTCTCTGTTTTTACTATCTAAAATAATGGTAACAGGTCCGCTATTCAGAAGCTCAACTTGCATGTTTGCCCCAAAAACGCCTGTTTTTATTGACTTGCCAAGCAAAAGTTCCGTCTCCAAAATAAATTTATTGTACAATGGAATTGCTTTTTCAGGTTTGGCCGCTTTAATAAATGAGGGTCGATTTCCTTTTTTTGTCAATGCGTGTAGGGTGAACTGACTTACTAGCAATAGCTCGCCGTTTATCTGTTTTATATCCAGATTCATTTTTTCATGTTCATCTGAAAATACCCGCATGTGGCAGAGTTTTGATGTTAAATAGAAAATATCATCTTCATCATCATCGTCAGAAATTCCTAAAAATACAAGTAAGCCTTCACGAATATTTGCGTATTCTTTTCCGTTAATATGTATCGATGCCTTTGCAACTCGTTGGATTAACAACCGCATATTTTTATACCTTTAGGGTAATAAAGTTATTAATTATTGATGAAGAGAATAGGATTATTGCTTATATTTTTATGTTTCGTTGCGGCGTGTAATAAGAAGGAAGATCAGGTGGTAAAGGAACCAACGAATTCTTCGCAGACCTTAATTAACGCCTGCCCTACATGTAATCTCCCTGATACAGTTTGGAAAGAATCAGGGACAGGTCCAAAACTAATATTTAAAATTAAACTCGACAGCACATTGCAACGGTTGAGCAACTCGGGAGCCATAGCTCCATTGACTCAGGGGAATGGTGCTCAGTCGCCGAGATTTAATAGTATCAGTGTAAATTATATTGAAATGGTATTGGATGATTTTACTAAATTGGGTGAAGGAACTGTTTTATATAAAGCGGAAGAAACAGATTGCCGCGGTTCAAGGGCAATTGTGTTTTGCAAAGAGGTGCTTTGTAAAAACGGGGATTCCTTTTTTTCTATACCATTAAAAGACGTTAGGGTAGGGACTTACAAATGGTTAAGAACTTCTGTCGCGTATCAAAATTATGATGTGAAAATTAAAACAACTTCCGGTGGTTTGATGGATGGCACGGTTGCGTCTTTTGTTGGTTTTAATACCTATGTGGATAAATTTAAAATGAAGAATACGGTAATGACTCCCACGTTAAATTCAGGTTCCAATAAAATGCAAGGTTACTGGGGTTTTTATACGAATATTTTTGGCGTTGATATTAGAACTGAAGGCCAATCGGTTAAAACTACGGTTGTTAATCCGAACCCGAATTCGCCAATTCCCTTAGGAAGTAGTGTGTTTACAGGAGAGTTTTACAGAACAAGTGCTTCCGGAGTTCAACCATTAACTATTACCGGTAATGAGGTTCAGGATATTATTGTTACCGTTTCACTTTCTACAAATAAAAGTTTTGAGTGGAAAGAATTGACTTTTGATGGTTTGTTTCAGCCCGAAATAGGTGAGAGCGTTGTTGATATGGGCTTAAGGGGCATGATTCCTAGTTATTGATAAATTAAATAAGGTCATCTGGTTCTTAAATTTTCAACTAACGCATTAAAACCATTTTCCCGAAGTCCTTTATAAAAAATTTATCTGCTGCGCTATTAAATTTTTCAATATTTTCTCCATTTAGTTTTGTAATTACCCTATAGAGATATACTCCGTTTGCTAACATGTCTCCATAGTTGTCTTTACCGTCCCAAGCATAATCAGTAATATTACGCCCAATTCTTAAGGTTCCAAGTTCGGGGCGTGTTATTTCGCGAACTATTTTACCGGTAATCGTCATCACTTGAATTGTAAATACTTCTGGTATTTCCGATCCGGTTAAAGTAAATACAAATTTTGTGCTACTGGTAAAGGGATTGGGATAATTCATCACATTGGTAACACTGGGTTTGGTGATGATTTCAAACTGAACGCTATAGTCTTGTGAACCGGATTTGTTCGCACTTCGGTCTTTGGCCTGAACCATTAATGTGTATTTTCCATCGTTAAAGAAAATCGGATTATATTGAATGGTACAGCTATTCTTGGGTAAATTTGCAGGTGTAAATTGTAAGTCTGTTGCAAAATAAATTCTTTTTGGTTTACTCTGCCCAGGTTCTTGTATATATACAGTAAAGGCGGAGGTATCATTAAGTGCCAAAAATTTGTTTTCATCCTTTAAGGAAATAAAGATATTAGGACGTGATGAAACAATATCTCCATTTAAAATACGTACGCCGTCAAACGTAACATCCAGCAAAGGGTTAGTAATGTCGCTATTTACCTTAAACGCAAATCTTCCCAGGTTATTAAACTGGTATTGTTCAAATTGATAACGTTTGTTTTTTAATGGGTTCACAAAAATCCAAAGAGCATTGTCACCTAACAGCTGATAGCTGTTTACACTAATCGTATCAATAATTACTTGCCCCGGTGTAAAGGGCCCCGCCCTTAATTTTTCAGGTAAGAGAATTTTATTCTTCTTATTGTCTTCAATCCAATAAGTAGTTACCAGTGTATCTTCAAAGTTTTTAATTCCAACATTTTCAATCGGGAAACGAAACGTAACCTTGTCACCTTCCTGCAGAGTGTCATTGATGCTTGAAAACCCTTTCAATGGATTAATGGCGCATTCGGGAGCTTCATCATAAATAACTTGCCAACGAGTAATTTGTGGAGACGTGGTGTTAATATTGTCTTTCATAAAGGCCACCAACTTGAGAAACGGATGCGTAGCGGCGTTCACGTAGTTTTGTAGATTAAGAATATCTGTACTATCCTGAACAAAATTAGCAAGCGTGTCAATCTTGCCATTTGATGTAATCCCAATTAATTTTAATCGAGTGGTATCTCCCGGTTTGTTATCCAGACTCTTAACCCGCCAGTGCAAACTATTCCATTTAAAGGAAGGTCCTATGATTTCTGAAACCACATAACCATTATTCCAACGTGTAGTAATACTGTCTTTTAAATAGATTTGTGCCCTTAGATTTTTTCCGAAGACTTCATTTCCCTGACCAGCCTGCATTCCTTTTTTACCGAAGAGGATATAGGGAACTGTATCCGTTAATGTTCTTAATTTTCCAGCCCCGATACTTTCAAAAGCCTGATGCAAAGAATTACTATATGTGTATAATTGTGCATTTCGGGGAGGAATATTATCCAGATGTATTGGATAGGCTAGCACATAATTGTTTTTAGGTATTGAATTAATAAAAACTTCCATGTCACTTTTCCAATTGGGATTGGGCGCGCACTTGTTTGCGGGGCCAAAATGGAATCCATAAATAGTATTGTTTTCACAAATACAATTTCCATACGAGCCAAAGACATTTGTATTGGGAGTGTAATTAGTTGCCGAATAAACCCTTTGAGGTTGACCGCTTATAGAATCAAATAGAACAAAATTCCAGCCGTTAAAAGAACAACCAAATGGAAATAATTTAATTTTGTTAAAGGAGGAAAAAATTCTTTGCTCAAATGTATAAGGCCAAACGGCATTAAAACACTCAACCGTATTTATTGAATTCTCAAAAATAAATTTTCTTAGCTCTTTCTTGTATTTAACAAACTGGTATCCATCACTTTTAAATTGATGAAAATGCGCCTGGGCCCAGCCACGTTTAGTTCCTATAGTCTGGAAAGAGCATTCTCGCCAGGAATAGCCGGTATTTGCTTTGGTGCTGTCGTGGCTCACCCTCCAAAAATAAACGGTGCTATCTTTAAGCGGGAGATTTATGTTCCATTCTATAACGCCTCCCATGCTTGTTATTTTGGTCGACTGAAAAAAAGGAGAATTAAA
>CALMND010000372.1 GCA_937868565.1 uncultured Bacteroidota bacterium
GATGAATACTTGACTAAGTGGAGAACCAAGGCTTGAAAATTGTTTTAAATATTTGGATGCCCCGGTTAAGGTTATTGGTTCGGAAAATTTGCCCGCTATTCCTTTGAATTCAATTTTGGAAAAAACCATGCTGCCTAACTCAGAAAAAGTTGAAAGGGCAATTGAAGAGTTACTGCGATATTAGTTATTTTAGCTCTGCGAACTAAAATTAGATTTATAGCTTCTCGATTTTTTAAATTTTAAATGGTCAGGATCATATGAGGTTTGTTTGTTTTTTCTGCTTTTCAATTGTTTTTCTTAGTTGGAATAAAATAGATTTGAATTATGCGCATTCACTTGTTTTAAAGAAAGGGGAATGCGATCAGCTACCAGAGCTTAACCGAAAAATAATACTATTTGTTAAGGAAAGACTAAACAAAAAAGTTGGTCGAGGCGAATGTTGGGATCTCGCCGCAGAAGCATTAGATAACGTCAAAGCTAACTGGAATCACGATTTTATTTTCGGTAAAAGGGTTGATTATAGAAATGAGTGTATTTATCCTGGAGATATTATGCAGTTTAAAGACGTTGAAATTATTTATCAGGAAAACAACATATATCGTCGCGTCAAATTACCGCAACACACTGCGGTAATATTTGAGGTAAAGGAGAAAGGTAGTTATATGGTAGCTGAACAAAATACCACAAATACAAGAAATAAAGTTGGATTAAATCCAATTGAAATAAAAAAAATTACAAAGGGTAGTTTTGAAATTTTTAGACCTGAAAAATAAAAAACTTACTTAAAAGTGAATAATTGTATTGCTTTCAGTAAAAATTACACTAAGGTTCAACCAATTGTTGGCAACTATACTCCAATTTTTTGATTCACAATTTTTAGAATTTCATTTTCCGCAGCAACCGTTTTTTCTTCAATATTGCGGCCCTCAGCGACAATGTATTTCACGAACTCCTGATCATGGTAGCCCGCAGCATTTATTCTTACGTTCATAAAAGCACCCATCACGGCGCTCCGGGCACATAAAGCGCCCACACCGGCGTCACTCACAGAATTAGGATTACCTTGCTCGGCCATTGCTCTTATAATTTCCATACTGTCGAAACTTAATTGCATAACCCGAAATGGCACTTCAATCGCAAATTTGGTAGCTTCTTGTATCGCATTGTTTCTTATTTTCTTTTCGTCATCCGTTGCTTTTGGTAACCCTAAAGCAATCATAATTTTATTAAAGGCAGCGGTATCTGCGTCAACCAATTTCATCAATTGGTCCTTAAGCATCTGGCCTTTCTCTGCCCACGCACTATATAGTTCCCAACGTTCATCCCAACCTTTTTTGTGCGAGCTTAAATTTGCAACCATTGTAGCCAGAGAAATCCCGAGGCTGCCTACATAAGCAGCAATAGAACCGCCACCCGGAGCCGGGCTTTCACTTGCTGTTTCGTCGGCAAAAGCAGCTAAACTCATATTGACTAACTTGGAGTCATTTGCCGATTTTAGTAAATATTCGATGATTCTTTCTTCTGCTTTAAATGGGCTTAACTCATCAAGCCCCATGGATTTAACTGCAATTTTTATCAACTCATTCTCGCTCACGCCAAGTGAACGTTGTTGCTTCTTCAGGAAATATTTTCCGGCATCCAGCATGGCTTTTAAAGGAATAAGCCCTACCAATTCAGAGCCAGTAACACGAATGCCTCTTTCCGCAGCTTTTTTGCAAACCTCATCAAAGGCAATATGCACAGGTGTTACATTAATATTTGTTAAGTTCATCGAAATTTGTGCAATACCATATTCTTCAATAAACCATCCAATTGCTTTCACCGATTTTAAAGTTCCTGGTGTAAATTTTGGTTTACCATCGGGATTTAACACAATTTTTCCCGTAATTGGGTTTCCTTCACGAACCACTCTGCCAGCTTCTCTCACATCAAATGCAACCGAGTTGGCGCGCCTGGTTGAAGTAGTATTTAAATTTACATTGTATGCAACCAAAAAATCACGCGCACCTATTACTGTAGCTCCTCGTTTAACATCAAATTCGTCAGGCCCGAAATCTGGCGCCCACTCGGGTAATTTTATTTTTTTAAAAAACCCCTCGTATTCTCCGTTTCTTATAACAGAGAGATTACTTCTGTTTTTGTTAGTTTGTGCTTCTTCGTACAAATAAACCGGAATGCCAAGTTCTTCTCCGACCCGTTTAGCTAATTGTTTGGCATATTGTGCCGTTTCCTCCATGCTAATATTACTAATCGGTATAAGAGGACATACATCCGTAGCTCCCATCCTTGGATGCTCTCCTTTATGTTGGCTCATATCAATCAATTCTCCGGCTTTTTTTATAGCCAGATAAGCTGCTTCGATAACCTGCACAGGATTACCAATAAAAGTAACTACCGTTCTATTTGTCGCTTTGCCCGGGTCAACATTTAATAATTTGACCCCTTCAACGCTCTCTATTTCATTTGTTATCTGTTTAATAATATTTAAATCAACTCCTTCGCTAAAATTTGGCACGCACTCAATTAGTTGTTCCATGTTCTCGTTATTTTATCTGTGAAATTTAATTTTTAAAGCTACTAATATTTGCAAAAAACGCAAAACGACAGTTTTCATTTATCAGAAATTGAAAAAAGTAGAATCGGGCTCGGGCTTTTTAGGTCGCATTGGTGAAATCCCACAAATTGCAACATTCGCCTGCAAAAATCAGTTATGTTGAAGTTTCAACTCCATGTAATTTTGAACCATGGAAACGAAATTAAAAACAAAAAGTGCTTTTTCTCCTTAGTCGAATTAAATGAGAGTATTAAACAAGAATTTTAAAGTAAATAATTTAATTTTTAACAACAAAAAACAACTAAAATGAAAACAATCGACAAAATTATCGCAGTAAGTTTCATCGCATTAAGTACAATGAGTTTTGCACAAAACGGTAAACAAAGTTTATGTGTTATTAGTATTGATAGCAAGGGATTAGCGTTAGACCCTTTAGTGATGGGAAACATGGTAAGAACAGAATTGGAAAAACTAGACACGTTTGATGTACGCGACAAATATGACGTACAACAATTTATGGAACAGAACAAAATTGCTATGACAAGTTGCTATGGCAAGACCTGTCTAACCGAGGTGGGTTTGCAGTTAAAGTCTGATAAAATGTTCACGGGAGCTATTGAGCAACAAGGTAAATCTATTGTAGTTAACTATCGTATAATTGATGTGAAAAGGAGTTATGTTGAAAAAACTTACGTTCACGAATTCTTAAATATTCCCGAAGAAATACAAAACATGGTAAAACTTTCCGTGTGTGACATGCTTAATCACCCCTACGACAAAAACTTATTGAATAAATTAAGTAAACGTTTTGAGTTTGATAATAGCACCAATAATCCACAAATTGACAGATTAAAGTTAGACGGACCGCGCATGGGTTTTGGTAGTTATTCCGGGGATATTTTAAAGATTATGCAAGATAAAAAATCAAACGGAGGATTTGACGTCTTTCCAGCTATGTTTCAGTTTGGATATCAATTTGAAAAACAGTATTTAAATGAAGGAAAAGTGCAAGCCTTATTTGAATTCATTCCTATGATTTCGGGCCTTGAACAAAGTAATTTTATTCCAAGTGTTACGTTATTACATGGACTAAGAAGTAATGTGAATGGCTGGGAGTTTGCATTTGGCCCCACTTTTAATGTTTTACCAATGGCTAGGGGTTATTACGATGAAAATAACAATTGGCAATTACAAAGAGATTGGGACCAAAAAAATAAAGGAGTACCCGTACCCTACGAAACCAAGGAGCGTTTAGATAGTAGAGGAGACTATAGATTAAGTAGCGCTTTCATTTTAGCTGTGGGAAGAACGTTTAAATCGGGGAAACTAAATATTCCTGTTAATGCTTACGTTATTCCTGGAAAAAGTGGTTTCAGGTTTGGTGTTTCTTTGGGGTTTAATTCGAGGAATAGAGTACTATAAAAACATTAGGGTAGGGGAGTGCGGTTTAACTACGAAACCGTTCCATAACTGGAACGGTTTTTTCTATGTTAGCAGAGTTTCGTCATTTAGGTGAATTTTAAATAAAAAGCACTAGTTAACGGTAAACATAAATTTATAATTTTAAGCTATAATGCACGCAGCTTAAAAAAGCTAAGATTCTTTAGAAATTGTCGAAATATTTTTTAACTGGAAGGAATGTGGTTTCATCATTAATCATTCTGTGATAGAAACTTTATGTTTTGTTAAAATAATTTTTTTCTTAATCTATATCAATGGCTTATATTCAAGCTCTTAAATATTTACATTATGAAATTTTTTATTGACACAGCTAATCTTTTGCAAATAAAAGAAGCACAGGATATGGGTGTTTTAGATGGCGTTACGACCAATCCTTCGCTAATGGCTAAAGAAGGAATTAAAGGCCAGGATAATATCTTAAAACATTACGTTGATATCTGCAATATTGTTACCGGCGATGTGAGTGCAGAAGTTATCGCAACTGACTTTGATGGCATGGTGAAGGAAGGCGAAGCTTTAGCCGATTTGCACGAACGTATTGTTGTTAAAATACCAATGATAAAGGACGGGGTTAAAGCTATTAAATATTTTACCGAAAAAGGGATAAAAACTAATTGTACCTTGGTGTTTTCTGCGGGACAAGCGTTGTTGGCAGCAAAGGCGGGTGCAACCTATGTTTCCCCTTTTATTGGAAGATTAGATGATGTTAGCACGGATGGACTCAGGTTAATTGAAGATATTCGATTGATTTACGATAATTATGGTTACGAAACTCAGATTTTAGCAGCCAGCATTCGTCACCCCATGCATATTGTAAACTGCGCTATGATTGGAGCAGATGTGGCCACTTGCCCACTCAGTGCTATTACTGCTTTATTAAAACATCCTCTCACGGATAGTGGATTGGCACAATTTTTGGCGGATGCAAAGAAGTAAGTGTTATTAAAATTGTCTCTCAAAGGGTTCACCCTGACTTACGAAAATCAATCTTAATTCTACTTTTGAGTTTTAACTATTTTTGGTACAATAGTTGTTAAGTCTCATAGAGATTTAACTGATTTCTTATGAAAAAACTCTACATCGGTTTCATACTTTGCCTTACGGGTCTTGTGATGAACAGCCAACTTAATTTTACGGCTACTAACCCAGGAGGATCTTTTAGCATAACTTGCTCCAATCCCAGTCTTAATATAGTTGCAATTAGTAACTATACGGCACCAGTTATTTATGGTTGGACTGGCCCTGGCACAAACCTAACCGGTGCTAGCATCTCTCTTAGTAATCCGGGCACTTATACTGTTATAGCCTTATCCAATTCCCTATCAGTAACTCAAACATTTGTTGTTGGAAGTAATACGGTAACCCCTTCATCACAATTAAGTCCTGCAATACAGACGATTGTTTGTAACCCGGTTGGATATACTCCTATCGTAACTGTCGTGGCGGTAAGTCCAAGCACAACTATTCAGCACACCATTTTCTCTCCAGGCGGCGCCATTTTCGTTGCCAATACCTTTAGCACAACTTATGTGGCATCAATGCCGGGCACGTATACATATGTGCTAACCAACCTTTTGAACGGTTGCGAAACAGTAAAAAATTTTACAATTGTAGGACCGAACCATCCGGTTTTTAATTTATCATCCGTGCCGGGGGGGTTTACTTTGGGTTGTTCTACAAAAAGTCTTACTACAGTTAATATTTCTTCAGTAATTACATTCCCACTCGGAAATCCTACAACTTATACTCTTTTGCCGCCCGGAGGTTCCACGATCATACCTTTACCACCTGCTCTTTTAAGTGCGGTTAGTTTATATAGCCTGAATGTTCCGGGAACCTACACAATGGTTATAAGAGACAATATAAGTTTTTGTGATTCACGACTAGCTTTTTCGGTATTACAAAATACCATAAGCCCGGGTATATCGTCTATTATAGTTCCTAAACAAATACTTGACTGTACGACGTCTTCGGTGTTAGTAACCGCAAATTCAACTAATCAAAATGTTTCTTACAATTGGCTTTTACCGGGTACTCTGAATCTTAGTTCAAATACTTTGGTCGTTAATTCCTTAACTGCTACGCCAAATCAAACTTTGATTGCGAACTTTACGTTATCTGTTACTGATAATGATAATTTGTGTAAAACGACGACCTTAGTTCCCATTTATCAAAATATATTTCCGCCTTTAGCAAATATAAATAGTGGAGGCTTATCGAATTTAACCTGTCAAACGCCATCTATTTTATTAACCAACACAAGTGTAAGCGGCGTCCCCGTTGGCGTTAATTTCCCTCATGCTCCTGTGATTGGTCTATTATGGCAAGGTCCGTCACCACTTGCTTCCGCAACAAATACCACCACTTATCTCGCAAACGCTGGAGGTGTTTATTCTTTAGACGTTCAGGATTCGAACAACGGTTGTAAATCGTTTACTACGGTGGTAATTAATGATACACGAGTTCTGCCAAATGTTGCGGCACCTTCTGGTCCATACACTGTTAGCTGTCCTAGTGGTGTTGTGAATATTTCGCCCGCTTTTACAGGTCCCTCAGGCGGATACAGTTATAATTGGATTGTCCCAAGCGGTGCGGTAACCAGTGGTAATGCCAGCTCTACTTTAACAACTAATTCTTCCGGATCTTATTCTGTTACCGTTACCAATACAGCTACGGGCTGTTTTATCACAATTCCTATTTCAGTGTGGGCCTGTGTTGGCTTAGAAAACGCGAAGAGTATTGGTAATTCTATTTCGGTTTACCCGAATCCCAGTTCAGGAGTAATTTACATCCAAATTAAAGAATCGACTTATCTATATTTGAAAATGGAGGTTTACAATTTACTGGGAGAACTTGTTCGAAGCACTGCAATTACTGAAAGAAATACTGTTCTGGATCTAGAAAAGGAACCTACAGGAGTTTATTTTTTAAAGTTTAGCAATGGTGGTGAAATGAACTATACTTCAAGAATTATTATTAAACCATAAAGTTGCGGTTAACCTCGAAACAGATTCGACTCTACTTATCGAAGTACTTTTTCATATAGGAAAAGTAGTGGTCTTTCCAACCTTTTTTGTATTGATCACCTTGACCTTCTGGAATATTTGTATGGGTAATAGTTAGTAAAGTATGATCATCCTTGTATGTAAAAAATAATTCCAGCAAAGAGTCTTCATCGCCTGGAGCAAAATCTGTGGTGCGCCATTTTTGAATTATTTTTTTGTAAGGAAAAATCTCAACGTTAGTTCCTGTAATATACCCATCCCAAGCCGAAAAAGTTCCTCCTTCGTTGGCGCTTGTTTTTGCCTCGGCACCTCCGGTAAATTCAGCATGAATTCTGTCGTTTAACCAACCGGTAAAAACTTCTTTTGCAGTACAGTGTAGTCTTACGGATACTTTAAACTTTTCCACCCTTATTTTTATTATGCCTGTTTTTTACTTACTTTTTCTTTTTTAACCTCGAGAATTTCTATTACCGAATCAGCAATTTTTGAAGGTGAAAAACCACATTCTTCATAAAGTTCTGATTGCTCTCCGTGCTCAATAAATTTATCAGGAATTCCTAAACGAATTAAGTCTGCTTTGTATTGGTGATCTGCCATAAACTCTAAAACAGCACTTCCCATTCCGCCCATAATGCAACCGTCTTCAACAGTAATTACCTTATCAAATTTATTAAAAACTTCATGTAATAAATTTTCATCGATGGGTTTTACGAAACGCATATCATAATGCGCAGGGTCAAGATTTTTTTCTTTTAGTTGCTCAATGGCTTTGGTTACCAAATTACCTGGATGACCTATGGACAAGATAGCTACTTTCTTTCCATCTTTAATTTTTCTTCCGGTTCCAATTTCAATTTTAGAAAAAGGAGTTTTCCAACCTGCCTGTCCGGTAGGTAGGTTTACCATTACACCATTTCCACGAGGATAACGAATGCTAAAAGGCCCTTGCACTTCATCCAATTGGGCGGTGTACATTAAGTTTCTCAACTCCTCTTCATTCATCGGAGCACTTACAATCATATTGGGAATACAACGAAAATAAGCCAAATCAAATGCGCCGTGATGCGTTGGTCCATCTGCGCCTGCTAATCCACCGCGATCTAAACAAAAAATAACTTTCAAGTTTTGAAGTGCCACATCATGCAGTACCTGATCGTAGGCTCTTTGCATAAAAGAAGAATATATATTACAGAATGGAACCAAGCCTTGTGTTGCTAATCCTGCACTAAAGGTTACGGCGTGTTGTTCTGCAATGCCAACATCAAAAGCTCTGTCGGGCATGGCTTTCATCATGATATTTAAAGAACAGCCTGAAGGCATCGCAGGCGTGATACCCGTAATTTTAGGATTTTTTTCTGCAAGTTCAACAATTGTATGACCAAAAACGTCTTGATATTTTGGAGCTTGCGGAGTTTTTGGCACTACTTTAATTATTTCTCCAGTAATTTTGTTAAATAAACCTGGCGAATGCCATACAGTTTCATTTCCTTCTTCACTGAACTTATAGCCTTTACCTTTTTTAGTGAGTACGTGTAACAATTTGGGTCCGGGAATATCTTTTAAATCGGCCAATACTTTTGTAAGTCGAACCACATCGTGCCCGTCAACCGGACCAAAATAGCGGAACTTAAGAGATTCAAATAAGTTACTTTGTTTTAAGAGGCTTGTTTTAACTGCGTTTTCTACCTTGCTGGCAATTTCCTGTGCGTTAGGACCGAATTTGCTTATCTTACCTAATAGTTCCCAAATCTTGTCTTTTGCTTTGTTGTATGTATGAGAAGTAGTAATATCTGTTAAATATTCTTTGAGTGCACCAACGTTGGGGTCAATGCTCATGCAGTTGTCGTTTAACACAACGAGTAAATTGGCATTTTCAACACCGGCATGATTTAAACCTTCAAAGGCTAATCCTGCAGTCATAGCACCATCGCCAATAACGGCAATGTGTTGCCTGTTTTTTAAATTTTTGTATTTACTTGCAACGGCCATTCCCAAGGCCGCACTAATGGAAGTGGAAGAGTGCCCAACACCAAAAGTATCGTAAATGCTTTCACTTCTTTTTGGAAAGCCACTGATACCTTTGTAAATGCGGTTGGTATGAAAAATATCTCTGCGACCGGTTAAAATTTTATGTCCGTAAGCTTGATGCCCAACATCCCAGACTAATTGATCGTCTGGAGTATTGAATATGTAATGTAGAGCAACTGTTAATTCCACCACACCCAATGAAGCGCCGAAATGCCCACCTTTTACCGAAACCAAATCAATAATATATTGACGAAGTTCAGAACAAATTTGTTCAAGCTGGTTTTCATTCAGTTTTTTTAAATCCTCAGGGGAATTAATTTTGGCGAGTAACTCTCCTGGAATAAAACCAGAGCCTTTTAAAATTTCCATTGATACAAAGTTAAAATTATTTATGGCATGTTAACGGATTTAACGACCATTTTATGCTCTTACTTTTTAACTATTTAATAGGAATTAACAAATACCGTCTAGTTCTTTAAGCCACTCCCGATAACTATTGGGATTGCACAAATTACCACGAATCCTATTTTAAGAAAAAATAGATAAATGAATTTTCCGTAACACCTAAATATTAGTGAAAATTCGTGCAATTAGTGGCTACTTCTTCAACAAATACCCTTTCTCCAAAACAGGCGTATCTTTATCGCTTTTTAAAAGCTCAATTGTTTCGGTTATGTCTGCGTAACCCTTTTTCTTAATATTTATAAGGTACTTACCAGAAGGAAGTGTAAAAAAATATTCCCCGTTTTCGTTGGTAAAAGATGAGGCGGTTGGAGTTCCGTTTTCTTCTTTTAATGAAATCTCCACATCCGGTATTCCATATCCTTCAAAGCCTTCGCGAATAGTTCCTTTTAAAATGCTTAAGCCATTGCTTTGTTTCTTTTTAAAATCTTTTTCAAGTATTGCAAAATCCTTCAAATCAACTTTATAAATATCATTTTCACCTAAGCCACCCTGACGATCGCTTGAAATATAGGCATATCTGGCATCAGCGGAAACGGTGAGTTGTCCTTCTTTGGCGGGACTATTAATCGGATACCCGAGATTTACCGGCTCACTCCAGGCTCCATTTTCAAAAGTTGTTTTAAAGACGTCGTAATTTCCCATGCTTTTTGGCCCGTTACTGCAAAAGAAAAGAGTTTTGCCATCAGGTGCTAAAAACATTCCTGCTTCATCGAATCGCGTGTTTACAGCTGGACCCAGGTTTACAGGTTTTCCCCAATCTTTTTTATTAGTTTTTTCAACCATCCAAATGTCACTACCACCCAGGCTACCTTCGCGTTCACTGCTAAAAAAGTACTTTCTGCCATCAGAAGAAACGCAGGCTCCTCCTTCCCAATATGTAGAGGCAATTGGTTTACCCATGGGTTCAGGACTTTTCCATTTTCCATTCGCAACTTTGCTTACAAACACGTTGCCACCTCGAGAGGCTTTATCATTGATATCGTTTTTGTAAATAAATATTTGTCTGCCATCGGGAGAAATGCTGGTGCAGGCATCGTGAGCCTTCGTGTTAATAGAACTACCAGCGTTTGCAGCTTTTGTAAAGTTTTTAGTTATGGAATCTTGCATAGCTATATAAATATTCTCAAAATATTTCCCATCGCCTTCCACATCCGTTTGGTCGTTTGTGCTTTCAGGTCTGCGTGTGGTGAAAACCAATTTATTTCCATCGGCAGTAATACAGGGATTTTTATCATCGTATTTACTGTTGATGCCTTCTCCTAAATTAATTAGCTTAACCTCCAACGGGTTGGCCATCATGTTTTTCGCGTTTAGGCATTGGGTCAAATATAAATCAGCCTCCTCCTTCGACTCCTGGTCGCCTTTACCCAGGCCTTTGTATTGATTGAACGCACCTAT
Source organism: uncultured Bacteroidota bacterium (assembly GCA_937868565.1). Taxonomy (GTDB): domain Bacteria; phylum Bacteroidota; class Bacteroidia; order B-17B0; family Aurantibacillaceae; genus Aurantibacillus. The sequence continues at coordinate 10,912 of CALMND010000372.1, forward strand.
GGCTTTGTCGATACTCTGCTCAATCTGGTATACTTTTCCCAATACAAGGTAAGTTTCCGGAACCAAATCTATTCCAATCTCTAAAGCACTTAACAGGCTTTTTTTTGAGTTATCAATTTGTTTTAAATTAAAATAACATAAGCCTATGTAATATTTTAAAGAAGCTTTATCAGGATTGTTTTTTTCCACATCTCTATACATATTAAGAGCCGTTGCAAAAGAACCTGCATATAATTTTTGTTTGGCTAACACCAGTTTAGCAGCATCTCCTGCATTTCCAAAAACATTTCCTTTCTTTTCTTTTTGAGAAAACGCTATCAGGGAAAAAAATAATAGTGCAATAGTAATTTTTTTCATGATTGTAATATTGTTGAAACTAAAGTACAGTATATTTTTTAAAAGCTTCATTATTTTGAAAAAACTTTAATAACTTTGATAAATTAAAAAAATTAATGAGCTTTGAATAAACTATGAATAAAAAACGAATTATTTTTTTTGGCGCTTTTTGTTTTACTGCTTTGATTATTGTGATGAGTTGTGATAAGAAAGTAGGGAAGCCAAATGCAGTTAATACTACCACGTCAGGGTCAAATACCACAACCTCGGGTTCAACTACTACAGGTGGTGGTCCAACAGGTTGCGACACGGTTACTTTTGCAAAACACATTAAGCCCATTATCGATTCAAAATGTGGCTCGGCAACTGGTTGTCATACAGGTGCATCTCCCAGTGGTGGTTTATTGTTGAGTAGTTATAATGATGTTAAGGCTCAGGGTGAAGGTGGACGGATAAAAGCCAGAGTTCTTGATGCTAACCCGAGTATTATGCCACCGGCAGGACCGCCTGACTATTCACTTTCAACACTTCAAAAAAGTTTAATTACCTGTTGGCTTGGAAATGGATATAAGCAGTAAACTTAGTTTTTCTTTCTTAAACTGATTACGATAGGAACACCGCTAAAATCGTAAGTTTCACGAATCTTATTCTCTAAAAAACGTTTGTACGCTTCTGTTACATATTGAGGCATATTGCAATAAAACATAAATAGCGCTTCTGTTTTTAATTGAGACACGTATTTTATTTTTACCCGCTTACCTTTTACCGTTTGGGGTGGCTGGTTTTCAATGATTGGTAAAATAAAATCGTTTAATTCTCTTGTTGGAATGTGTTTGGTTTTATTGGTATACACCAGCATAGCCAGGTCAACGGCTTTCATAATACGTTGTTTATCTAAAACTGAAATAAATAAAATTGGAACATCCTTAAAAGGCGCAATACGTTCTCTAATTTTTTCCTCGTAGTCTTTCGCAGTTTTAGTGTCTTTTTCCACTAAGTCCCATTTATTTACCAGAATAGCGACACCTTTGCGGTTTCTTTCCACCAGACTTAAAATACTTAAATCCTGGGCTTCCATTCCCTGCTGAGCATCAATCATCAGTAAACATACATCGCTGCTTTCAATAGCGTTAATCGTTCGCATCACGCTATAAAACTCCAAATCTTCGTGTACTTTGGCTTTTTTGCGCATTCCAGCCGTGTCAATCAACCAAAAGTCATGGCCAAATTTAGTATATCTGGTATTAATTGTATCTCGTGTTGTTCCTGCAATATCCGTCACAATATTTCTTTCTTCTCCCAACAAAGCATTTACCAAAGAGGATTTTCCCACATTAGGTCTTCCAATAATAGCAATTTTCGGAATGGATATTTCTTCTACGGGGTTTTCGTCTTTTGGTAAAACTTCAATGAGTTTATCAAGTAAATCTCCTGTTCCACTTCCGCTTATGGCTGAAATGGGAAACACATCTCCAAAACCGAATTGATAAAAATCAGCAGCGTAGGCTGCCTTTTCGTGATTATCGGCTTTGTTAGCAACAATCAAAACCGGTTTTTTATTTTTACGAATAAGATTAGCTACCTCTTTGTCAAAACCGGTAATGCCCTCGGTAACGTCCACTACAAATAGCAGGACACTGCATTCACTCATTGCAATTTTTACCTGTTTACGTATTTCACCTTCAAAAACATCTTCGCTGCCAACAATATAGCCTCCTGTATCAATTAAACTGAATTCCACACCACACCATTCCGCCTTGCCGTAATGCCTGTCACGGGTAACGCCCGATATTTCATCGACAATGGCCTGTCTTGATTCTATTAAACGATTAAAAAGCGTCGACTTTCCTACATTTGGACGTCCTATAATTGCAACAACATTTGGCATAAGTTCACAAAGTTACTAAAAATTAATGCCATAGGCGTATTGCATAATACACCCACTTTGTGTAAATTTGGTTATGCCCCGTTTAATATTGCTTACGGCCGTTTTCTTTTTTGCTAATTGGGGTTCTTTTGCTCAGAAAAAAGACCCTGGGCAGCTCGTATCACCTATAATAAGTCAGGTTTTAAAATTTAGTGAAAACAATGGGCAGTGGCCGGAAAACGTATTGTTTAAATCCACATTGGATGGAGGTTCTATTTTTATTGAAAAGAACTGTATGACTTTTAGTTTTTATGACAAAAAGAAACTAAGAGACATCCATCATAGCGGAATGGCCAAAGGGATTTATAAAAACTCGGATATAAAGGGTCATGCCTACAGAGTCTTATTTGAAGGCTGCAACAAGGATGTAAGAATTGAAAAGTTGCAACCCGGCCAGGATTATGAAAATTTTTTTCTTGGAAGCGATAAAAACAAATGGAAAGGAAATGTCAGAAACTACCATCAGGTTTGGATCAGGAATTTATATAATGGAATCGACTACGAAGCGCTAACGGCAGCTAATGGCATTAAATACAATTTTTATTTAAAACCGGGTGCAAAAACTGAAGATATAAAAATAAAGTATGAAGGAATTGATAAGATGAAATTGAAAGAAGGTTCTTTGTTTCTGAAACTTGAAATTGGTGAAGTGAAGGAACAAAAACCTTTCGCTTATCAAATGATTGATGGCAAGGTTAAAATAGTTTCCTGTAGATACAAGTTAAATGACAATGTATTAAATTTTGATTTTCCGGATGGTTATGATAAAAATTACGAAATAATCATTGACCCTGTGCTAATTTTTGCGGCACAATCTGGTTCTTTAGCGGACAACTTTGGAATGACTGCTACTTA
>CALMND010000373.1 GCA_937868565.1 uncultured Bacteroidota bacterium
ATTATGCAACAGAAATTGAGTCGGGTAGAAATGATGCCGGAATTGGCCTGGTGTTAAATGGACAAACCACCGGAAAGTTTAAGCCTATGCCTGTAACACAAACTGGCTTCTACGTTCCTGGTGACGTAAAATGTATGCGAAAGATAAAAATAAATAACAAACCATGTATTATCGTTGGCAAAAATCAGGACTTTTTGCAGGTACTACGTTTTAATGGTCCGTCTGCTAAGTAAACTACTTTTTTTACTTGGATTTCCAAGGTTTACCCATTTATGCTGGCCAAATTCATTCCAATCAAAAATAGCACTGAGTACGATATATTTTGGCAACCCCGGCAATCGAAACAACTCAATTATGTTCAGTTACTAAAACTAACTGCTATGATCTGAATTTTACGTTCCGAAGAGGCATTAGGGTTATATACAGAATTACGCTTATCATTAAGATTATCGCTGGCTTTACTGGTTTTTAATTCGCCAATCTCCACTTCTTCAAAAGTTATTTTACCATCATTTGAATTCGGATTATTAATATATTTCGTAAACAAGCCACCTTTTGCCGTATTAAAATAATTCCTCAAAGAACTTATTCTGCGCCGTGCCAATGATTTGTTGTAGTCCACACTCCCCAACGGACTGGCATAGCCCTTGAGTGTGATAATCACAGCTTCTTTATTGAGCAATACAGTTTGCAATTTGTTGAGAAATTTTTCCAAATCTTCGTAAGAGCTGGTTACACTATCTCTAAAAAAATCACTTACCTCTTCCATTACTTCTTGTTTTTCTTTTCCTTTAAATTGTTTGGAATATTCTTTTTGATACTCGGGCTTACGCGCAATGTATTGGTTGTAACAGGTTTCGTAAGACAATGATGTCACGACGTTTTTCGAATTAGGGTCTGGCTCGTCATTATGAAAATACAAGGTGAGCGGTACAAGCAATTTCATTTGTTCTTTGGCTAAGAAAACTGTATCAACGATTGGGGTTGCTTCTCTTTCCTTTGCGGTATCTATTTTAAAACGGTATATATCGTTGCAGCAATTTAACTTGCTTTCAAAATAAGAACCAGGTCGGTTACTCGAAAAATAAGTTTTGCTTCCCTCGCTGCTCACGGAATAATAAACATCGTTGTATCCACTATTAATGGGATAACCGGCATTTTGAGCCTCAGAAAATCTATCCTCTTTAAACGAACTTTTAAAAACATCAAATCCCCCAAAGCCTTTGTGACCATTGCTGCTAAAAAATAAGGTGTTATCATTGCTCACAAACCAGGGGGTGATTTCATCTTCTTCGGTATTAATATTTTTACCGGCATTAACAGGCGTGTCAAACCTTCCGTCCTCCTTTTTAATACTATACCAAATATCCATTCCACCTACCCCACCCGGCCTGTTACTGGAAAAAAACAAAACTGTTTTACCGTTTAATTCTGCAAAATTAGCCTGTGTAGTGCTCACCGAGGGCTGATTAATTGGTTCTTCCATTCTGATTGCATCCTGCCATTTTTTGTTTGCAAAATGACTCAGATACAATTCACATCGGTATTCGCTTGCGTTTTTACTTAGGCACCGGGAAATAATCATTTCCTTATTATCCGGACTAAAGGTTGTGTTGGAATTATGAAAATGTGGGCTGTTAATCAAAGTATCCAAAGCTTTTATTTTTTGCCATTTGGTTTTTCTGAAATCAGATTTGTAAATCCGGCTAAAATGCTCGACCTCCGGTAGATTAGGATCTCTTTTGTCAGGCACTTTCACTGAAGAAAAATACAAGGTACTATCCTTTTCAAAAGCCGCATACTCGCTTAACTTAGTATTAATAATAGGTTCCAGATGTTCGATTTTTATAGGGAGCGGATTTTTAGTGAGGATTTGTGCGAGGTCGCAGGCTTCCATTTCTGTTTTAGCGCGGCGCTTATAATAGTTGTATTTTTTTCTTTTTAATTCCATTTTTAAAAACTTATAAAACCATTTTTTTGCTTCCGTGTATTGTCCCTTAATTTTTAGGATTTCACCGATCCAAAAATGAGTGAGAGGAAATTTTCTGCTCCTTTCACCAGCATTGATTCTTAAATATAAACGCAGAGCTATGTCATAGTCCAGGTTTAAACGGCAGGCATCGGCATACTTGTATTGCAGGTTCACGTCGCTGCTATCGCGCCAATACAATCGTTCGTAGTATTGCGTAGCGCCAAACCAATCTTTGTTTAAAATTGCCTCCGTTGCTTGAGAACGGAGCATTTGATTGGACTGAGCGAAGCTTAACAGGCTAATGAAAAGCCATAATATTATGTAAATTTCTTTTTTGATAGCTTTATTGAAATGCCATACTAAGATAGTAATTGTATTGCCAAACTAATTACGCCGGACGATAATTTCATTAAAGCATAATCTTTACCCCAGCTAAAATAACGTTATAGCGGTAGTTAAAAAGTTGCACAGCTTCTTCTTTAAATTCAAGCTGATAGAGTGCATAAAAGCTCACATTCTTGTGAACATATAAATTAGCAATCATAGAGGCTCTGGATTTAGTGAGGTCGGTGGAGTTATTTATGATATAACCATTATCTTCAATAATGTTGTTCCCTTTGTTAAGCAAATAACTTAGTTTAAAAGAAAATTTACTTATTGGTTGAACATAAATGAAGGGGATAAATGAGGTATTTATACTTGAATAACTATCGCTGGTATGAAGAAAGGCTGTTATACCAGGGATAAGCTTTGTGTTACCGAAAACAGAATAAGCAACAGTGCCACTATGCAATAGTTGGGTTTTATCATAAATGCTTGAAAAAGTGTTTCCCTGTATAAAAGTAAATTTCTTAAAGGTCTTCTGAATATTAAATGAAGCCACGTAATAATTAGAAACAGTTGTACTAATTTGCGATTGTGGCGGTGGCTGCCCCCGTGTAGGCGGTGGTGCTGGAATTTCAGTCGTAAAGCTTAAGTTTACCCAATGTAATGAAGGAGAAACTATCCAATTTCTTTTTAAGGGTATCGAGCTTTTTAGGTAATATTGAATCTGCCTCACATCACCCGTAAAACTTACCTGATTAAAATAAGTAAAAGCATGAAAAAACGAAATACGGTTCCTGATATAATGATTTAAACCTGCTTGAAAATAAACCGCCGGATTAAAAAAATTGGATGCTGTTTTTTTATTTTTATCGTAGTAAGTGGCACTATCACTGATCTTAGTTCCTCCTTCCAGCATTGCAAAGCTGATGGGTGCTTTGTCAGCTGTTTTTGTTTTCTCCGCCAGATCTTTGCCGAACTTTTTACTTAAAGCTCTGGCCTCGTCAAAACGTCCATTAAAAACATAGCAATAATAAAGATATTCCAAAGCCAATTCATCTCCCGTATTAAATTTTAGTGCTCTTGCAAAATGCTCTTCAGCCAGATTATAGTTTTTCTTCTCATAATAAGCAATCCCAATTCGCATTCTCAAATAGAAATAATCCATACCTTGTTTAACAGCGCTTTTGCCAAGGTTTATCAGTTCAGTCCACTTGCCCTCCGTGTACAATTGATAGCTATTTGCCTCAACCAATGCAGGATCGAGCGTAT
>CALMND010000374.1 GCA_937868565.1 uncultured Bacteroidota bacterium
CCCCGGTTAGCGCTGAAATAGCCGCAGCGTATTTTTGTATGGCCTCGTAATCGTGAGACTGATTAAAGGCATTAATAACTTCTTTATTTTGGGCCGAAGTTCTAATGCCGTTTAAAATGAGAAGAATAGCCAATAGTTTTTTAAAAGAGTGCATAGTTAAAGAATTAAGGTATTTTATTAGACTTTTATGTTGTTTCGAAGTTTAATCATTACTATTTATAAAAGACTCCGTTTTGTTTTTATTGTGAATTGTAAAACGATGTACTCGCTGGTTTTTTAACTCCAGCTCAAAATTAACTTTTTTAAAGGTGTAATGAATCAATTTTGTTTCAATTTCTGTATTTATTATCAAATGTTGTGGGGCATATAGATTATCTGCATAAGCAAATGTAGAACTGTGATTGGCTTTTGTAAACAAGTAGAAAGGAGCCACAAAATCCTGAAAGAACTGAACTATTTTATTATTAAAATGAATCAAAGGAACACTGTCTTTAATTTTGATGTTTTCATAATATCCAAGTAGTTGCCGGTAAGCCGCCAGATAAAAACTAAATAATAAAGAGTTTTTGTCACCTTCAAAATCCGTAAAATAAAGCATCACCCCGTCGTTGATAAAATAGGCATAGGATTTGCTTTTTTCACAATAAATATAGGTACGATTAAAAGCATCCGTAAAAACTTCCCAGTTAATATTCTCTAAGGTTTTTTCATTCTTGAAACTCATTTTGTGCCCCGGTAAAAACGAAAAACTTAAAATCAATAGTTCGTTAACCTGAACATTACTAATAAAAGAACCCTCATCGGGTACTGCTGAAATTTTGAGCGTTTTTTCTATGCCTTTCCTTTCAATAAAATATGAAATCGGATAAGGCATTGTTTTGGCTCCCACCAAAGGCGTGGTTTGCAATTGAAAGTGAATATGCGGTTCCGGCGAACGGCCAGAATTACCACAGGTTGCAAGCAAAGTGCCTTTAGTTACGTACTCTCCGATAAAAACCGTAAACGAGTCCTTTTTTATATGACTTATTTGCGAAAAAAGACCATTCAAATGGTTCAAGATAACGGTGTTTCCCCAATTTTTTTCCGTATCCATATCACCCACGTCGTTCTCTTCCACTTGATTAATAATATCATAAACATATCCATCAAAAGGAGCTAAAATTTCTTTGTTGTAGCAGTAAAAACTCTCACGTGAAATAGTTTCCCTAAAGCCAGGTTCTCTGTAGGTGTTAGATTTTGAATCCACAATCACAAAATCAAGTGCCTTGCTCCAATCTCCCAAATGCGTGATTTTACCATCATAACCCTGACTCACATTCCACTCCCCTGAAAAGGGCAGTGAAATTTTATAAAGATGCTCGTTTTTAAAGCGCTGTATTGAGTTCAAATACTTATAAATTGTTTTTTCGGCAGAAAAATACTGTAAGGTAACCACGTGCAAGTACTTCTGAAGCCATCGATGATTCAACATAAAAAGAAAAGCCGTGCACACAAAACTAAATGAAAGTGAATAGGCTTTAAGCTGAAGAATACCCAGAATCTTTGAAAAAGCAAGGGCTATAAGTATTAAAACAGGTATCAACACAATAACCGTTATATAACTGTAGGTGTTGGGGATAAGGAAAAAGCAGCCAATGGCTATGGCTAGAAAAATAAAATTAGCTCCCACCAGATTGTAGTTTAAATCAGTCACGTCTGCTCCAAAAACAGAGTAGAAAAAATAAGCAAAGAAAAATCCAATAACACTCAAAGAAAAAGCAATTCTGGAGAAATAAAGAAGGCCTAACGCAACCAAAATACCTCCCAATACACCGCTTTGAAAAAAGGTTCCGGCAAGGGTTTTAAAATAAATTAAGGCAAAGGGAAAAATATTTAAAGTATCGGCACTATGAACTAACTGATAAAAAGATGAATCCTGATGCCGCATGGTATCATTAACCGTGTAAATATGATTTTCATCCAGGTGTATGCCCAATAAATGCGAGGAGGCAAGCGAAACAACCCAATAGGAAAGAATAAAAGGGAAAGACAAAAACGGCAAATTATAAATCGTAAATAATCCCTTTAGCCAAACGGTAAGTAATAGCAAGGTTAATACCGCCGTTATAAATAATGCAACAAAAGGAGCATTAAACGTAAATTCGTAACCCAGTGCTAATCCCAAAAACAAAGCGTTGAATCCAAAAATACCATTCCGAATTTCGTCCCGGTTAAAACCCAGAAAAAACGCAAATAAGTTTATTAGTACTACTGAAACGAGCCCACATAAACCTACATAAGGGGTAAAAAAAGTAACTAATAAGATAACAAGCGCAAATACGTTGTTTAATGAAAAGAACATCAAACTATAGCTGTTCATTGTACTTTGAACCCAATAATTGTTTTTTATGTCAGCATACAACTTATTCAAAATCTGGTCATTGAGTTAACACATAAAAAAATCATAAATTACTTATTCAAATCTTGTAATAGAACCTAAATTTAGAGTTTTATTTGAATTTTTCGTCAATAAATTCATGCTAAAATCAAAATTTCGCTGTACATTTAAAATAAAAAAAAGATATTTACGATTCCGGATTAAACGAGTTAATAAAATGAAGGTCTAATATGGTTTCCGGCGTTTATAAAGGATTAATGAAATTATAAAATTATGGGTTCAACCGTTAATTTAAAGAACAAAATACGGGAAGCAAATTTGCAAAAACTCAAACAACAGTCGGTTTTTAAAAATTTTGTGACCTGGTTCGAAATTCCTGCATACAACCATTATCGTTCGGTGGCTTTTTTTAATTACATCTATGGTATTGAAATTACTTCGGTGGAATTAAATGGCTTTGCCATGGGATTTTTTCCTGCTGAAAGTGGCATTGGCGGTGCCATTGTTACCGGGCCGGGTTGTGTGCCAAGCGAAGTTGGGCCATTGGTTTACCTAAACGGCGGCGAAGATTTAAATAATGTGTTATCAAAAGTAAATGAAGCTGGTGGCCGGGTGGTTATGGAAAAAACTTTTTTAAGTGAAACAGCTGGCTACTTCGCGTTATTTATTGATTCAGAAGGAAACCGTTTGGCGCTTCACTCCAAACACTAAATATTCAGCGTTTATGAGCTTAAAGCATTATAACATTAACCAATTAAGAATTGACCTTTGGAACGAGCTAAAAGAAAAAAGTAGCCAGATAACCCGTGTTCAGCAGGGTGTGGACTTTGATGAGCGTCTCTTGGAGTTACATAAGGTTTTACAGGATTTGCTGAGTATTGAAAAATACTTTTCCTTTCCGGGCTCTTCCCTTGTTAATCAAATTATTAAAGCTGTAAAAAAAGGTGAACTAAAAGCAGTAAGCAACCGTGTTGCGGAAATAGTTTCACTTTTAGTAAGCGATAATTACCGTTTACACCCCGAACTGATTACCGAAAAATACACCGGTGGTTATGCCAACGATTCGAAAAAAGAGAAATCCGGCGAAACAGCTAAAAAGAATTACTTCGAAGTACTTTATGTGGAAGACATGTCTTCAAAAGAAGAGGAACTCATAAAATCGAAACTAAAAGACTTAATTAATCCACTTGGAAATCTAACTTACGATGTGGTGGTACAAAACTCTTTTCAAGATGCGTTAATTTGCTTATTCTTTAATTATAATATACAAGCTGCCGTTATTCGTTACGCGCCCCTGCACAACTCTACAAACATTACCAGGCTTATTAAACCATTTATACAAAATGTTCTAAAAATAGACCTGACAGACATCAGCGACGCAGAACTCGGGCCTTTATTAGGAAAATACATACGACAATTTAGACCAGAGCTGGATATCTACTATATAACGGATGCCGCTTTGACGCATTTGGAAGACACAACCGTAAAATCATTCCGTCGAATTTTTTACAGGATGGAAGATGTTCAGGAACTTCATCTCACCATTATTAGTGGTATTAGTGAACGCTACGAAACGCCTTTTTTCTCTGCCTTAACAGAATATAGCAAAAAACCTGTAAGCGTGTTTCACGCGCTCCCTATTTCAAGAGGAAACTCGGTCTTTAAATCCCGCTGGATAGGAGATTTTGGTGATTTCTATGGCAGAAATGTTTTTTTGGCCGAGACATCCGCAACAAATGGCGGATTGGATTCTTTGTTGCAACCCAAAGGCCCCATTAAAAAAGCACAGGAAAAAGCCGCTAAGGCTTATGGAGCAGAACATACGTTTTATGTCACTAACGGTACTTCAACTGCCAACAAAATTGTACAACAAGCGCTCATAAAACCCGGCGATGTTGTTTTAGTTGACAGAGATTGTCACAAGTCTCATCATTACGGCCTTGTTTTAGCCGGCGCTTTTCCGGCTTATCTGGATTCTTATCCTCTCGATGAATACTCCATGTACGGTGCCGTACCACTAAGAGTTATAAAAGAGAAACTTATACAACTTAGCAAAGCCGGAAGATTAGACAAAGTAAAAATGCTCCTGCTTACCAATTGCACTTTTGACGGACTGGTTTATAACGTTGAAAAAGTAATGGAAGCTGTGCTCGCTATTAAACCAGATATGGTTTTTCTATGGGACGAGGCCTGGTTTGCTTTTGCTAGTTTTACTTACACCTATAAGCAACGCACCGGCATGTATGTAGCACAAAAATTGTTTCATAAATACCGTAGCGAAGAATACAGAAAAGAATACAAAAAGCATTTGGCAAAATTAAAGCCCGGCGAGCTTCCCTCACTGCCCGACCCTGACAAAGTAAAAATAAGGGTGTATGCTACCCAAAGCACACACAAAACATTGTCCAGCTTTAGACAAGGATCTATGATACAAATTTGGGACGAAGAATTTAGCCGCCGAGTGGCAGATAATTTTCAGGAAGCCTACATGACGCACACTACCACTTCTGCCAACTATCAGATACTGGCTTCGCTGGACGTTGGCCGAAGACAGGTAGAATTAGAAGGTTATGAACTGGTTGAAAAAAGTATAGAAATGGCCATGATTCTCCGTTCAAAAATACAGGATCATCCCAAACTAAGTAAGTACTTTCATGTACTAACGGTTAAAGACCTTATACCACAGGAATTCAGAAAACACGGCTCAAACGAGTATTACACCTCTGAAAATGGCTGGGACAGAATGGAGGAATCCTGGGAAAAAGATGAATTCGTTTTAGACCCAACCAAAGTTACCCTATCCGTAGGTAAAACAGGAATTGTTGGCGATGTATTTAAAAACGAATATCTGATGAATCGTTTTAATATTCAGGTAAATAAAACATCACGAAATACTGTTTTGTTTATGACGAATATTGGTACTACACGCGGTAGCGTTACCTTTTTAATCAATGCACTGTTTCAAATTGCCGAAGAGCTGGATGAAAGTAATCGCTCACTCAATAAAAGAGAAGCGGAGATTTCTAAAAAACACATTCAATCTCTTATTCAAGATGTGCCTCCCCTACCCGATTTCAGCACTTTTCATCGTTCCTTTCTGGCAGCACCGGGTGTGCCAGGTGGAAATATCCGTGAAGCATTTTTTCTCGCTTACGACGAGGAACTATGTGAATACATAATTTTAGCTGATTGTTTAACCGAGTTAAAAAAGGGAAAAGAATTAGTGTCTACTTCTTTCGTTATTCCTTATCCGCCGGGTTTCCCGATTCTGGTGCCGGGTCAAATCGTAAGCGAAGAAATATTACGTTTTATGATTGCATTGGATGTAAAGGAAATTCATGGCTATAGGGCGGATTTAGGATTAAAAGTGTTTACAAAAGAAGCCCTGAATCGTAAAAACACAATCTCTGCCATGGGCGCCATTCCTATGATGTCAAACAAAGCAAAAAAATAAAATTTGTTATGGGTCATTCACATAAAGAGTCGAAAATATTAACTAGTATCAGTGAAATCAAAGAGTTCTTTCGTGCAAATGAAACACCTGTTTATTTTATCAGTGCCACTAATTTTAATTTATTGGGGATTGATGAATGGATTGGTAATTTTAAATACATCAGTCACATTGATTCTTTTGAAGGTAAGCATCCTAATTTATTTTCTCCCCAGGGAGAAGT
>CALMND010000375.1 GCA_937868565.1 uncultured Bacteroidota bacterium
AGCTACCGAACCTATATTTGTATTTTCATCCATGATACAGGCATCCAAGGTTACACGCCCGTCGCGGTCAGGCCGCCCACCAAGTCCCACACTTCTTTCTTTTGGGTCACCTTCCGGAACTTTCACACCTGCTTCTACTGCGTCCAACGCTCTTCCGTTGTTGCTTAAAATTCTCCAGGCTTCCTGATTGGCTTGTATGCCAAAGTGCCAGGTTGAAAGTACAATTGGCTTTATTGGTGGAGGGGGAGAAATTTCGGATATGCTCTCCATAGCTTTACTCTTATTCGCTGTAAATAAGGATGCCGTTAAAGCGGATAGTTTTAAAAAATTCCTTCTTGTGGTCATTATTTTTTAATTAAGAAATGTTTGGCATAATTTACGTTCATAGCATCCAATAATTTGCTATTTTGTTTTAAACGCGTAATAAAATTAGGATAATTTTTGTTTTCGGGTTTTGTCCAGAGTACTTCAGCAAGAGCGGACAACCGAGGTAAGGCCATATATTCCACTTGTTTTTCATTTAAAATATATTCCGTCCAAACATTAGCTTGCGCACCCATGACATAATCTTTTTCTACAGCATTCAACTCTTTTGGCAGTGGGTCATAGGCGTAAACGGAATCTAAGGGATTATATCCGCCAATAGCAAGCGGTTCCTTGGTCCTGTCTTCGCTTTGATAGTGGTCAAAATAACAAGGTTTTCCCGGACTCATTACAACAAAATGCTTTTGTTTAGCAGCCGCTATTCCACCTTGTGTACCTCGCCAACTCATTACTGCGGCGTTTGGAGCCAAACCACCTTCCAGAATTTCGTCCCAACCAATTATTTGTTTGCCTTTTGAGTTGACGAATTTTTCGATACGGCTAATAAAATAACTTTGTAATTCGTGTTCATCTTTTAATCCTTCTTTTTGAATCAAGGCTTGACAGTTCTTGCATTTTTTCCAACTTTCCTTTGGGCACTCGTCCCCGCCAATATGAATGTATTTTCCTGGAAAAAGTTCCATGACTTCTGTTAGTACGTTTTGTAAAAATTCGAAAGTGGAATCTTTGGTACAATAGACTTCATTAAAAACTCCCCAAGCTTTGGCAACATCTATTTGTTTCCCGTTGCAAGATAAATAAGGATAGGCCGAGATAGCAGCTACAGAATGCCCGGGCATTTCTATTTCGGGAACAATAGTAATGTGACGCTCAGTGGCGTAAGCAACTACTTCTTTTATTTCTTCCTGCGTATAAAATCCACCGTATTTTATCGTATCAAATTTTTGGTCACTGTATTTACCAATCATGGTGCCATTTCTCCAGGCTCCAAATTGCGATAGTCTAGGGTATTTTTTTATTTCAACGCGCCATCCTTGGTCTTCCGTTAAATGCCAGTGGAAGGTGTTGAATTTATAAAGTGATAACACATCAATGTATTTCTTTACGAAATCTTTGGAAAAAAAATGCCGGCACACGTCCAAGTGCATTCCACGCCATTTAAATCGGGGTTCGTCGGATATTTTTACACAAGGAATTTTTATGAATTCTTTATTGTTTGTAGTGTTTTGCCCAACCATCAATTGGATAAGGGTTTGGAGGCCATACATAAAACCAGAACCATTTTTAGCTGCAGTTATGATCATAGATTTTTCGGTACACGATATTTCATAACTTTCGTTAGTAATACCAGTAAGATTGCTTGCGTTCAGAAAGACAAAATTGCCAGAGACAGGGTCTGTAGATTCTATGGAAAGAGTATAACCGAAAAGTTGTTTAATTCTTGAATTAAATAATAAGAGGTCATTAACCAAACCCGCATCACTACTTACTAATTTTGTTTGGGGTGTTAAGACAAAAAATCCTTCTGCCCCCCCCCCCCCCCCCCCCCCCCCCCCCCCCCCCCACCGCTCCCCCTGCGCCGCCACCCTCAGCGCACTGATTTTCCTGCGCCGGAAAGTTTAGCGCACTAAGAATTAGAAAGTTTAAAATGAATTTACTGAGTCGCTTTTTCATTTAATGAAATTCCTTGCTCTTTTAAAATCTTCCCTGCTATGTAACCGTACCATGCCAGATAAGCGAAACACATCACACCTACAACATAACTCGCTTTAATTCCAATTATCTCCGGGCCCGCCAACCAACCCTGTAACCAACTCACCAAACCACCACCCATTATCATCATAATTAAGTAACTCGAACCCTGATTAGTGTACTTTCCCAAGCCGGAGATAGCTAAAGTAAAAATACAGGGCCACAAGGTGGAGCAAAAAAGTCCCACGCTAATAAATGCGTAAACACTTACTAAACCGTCAGTCATCATTCCTGTAATGAGTGCTGCTATTCCGCAAATTGAAAAAACCAATAATTGTCGGGAAGGGCTTCCTTTACTGAGGATATCCGCAAAAATCATAATCAAAATTACAAAAGCATAAGGATAAAAAACCGTTAAATCACTTTTCGCAATCGCATTCACAAATAGAAATACAGCGAATGCGAGATAGGGCATAAGGAACCTCAAAATTTGTTTAAGGCCTGTCGAAACATCAAAAGCACCCGCAGAGCCTGTCCAGCGACCAATCATAAGGCTTGCCCAGAACAACGAAATGTATGGGGCAGCTTGTGAGGTTTCAATATTGATGTATTGTTTCATGTATTCCGGCAAATTGGACGCCGTTGCAACTTCCACACCAACATATAGAAAGATGGCTATCATACCAAGTGTTAATTGCGGATATTTTAAAGAACCTGAACGCTCATTAACGACTGTCTTCGTAGTGCTTTCTTCCATAAATATTTGATTGGGTAGGGACGAAAATTTAAAGATGACGGCGACTACTAAAAATGCGGCACCTAAAATCAAGTAAGGAACCTTAACTGATTCAATACTATCTAATTTAAGTCCACTACCAACCGCACCAAATATAGCATAACTCACTACTAATGGCCCAACCGTTGTGCCTACATTATTTATTCCACCAGCCAAACTCAAACGTTGTGAACCTTTGGAAGGATCACCCATAACGATAGTTAAGGGATTTGCTGCAGTTTGTTGGAGAGAAAAACCCAAAGCTACAATGAACAATCCACTAATCATTAAATTAAATGAGACCAATTGCGCGGCAGGGTAAAATAATAACGTTCCGGCAGCCGACATACACAGCCCTATTGCGATACCGTTTTTATATCCAATTTTATTGAGGATGTCGCCTCCATATAATTTGGATAATAAAATATAAATTAGGGAGCCAACGGTATATGCAACATAAAAGGCTACAGAAATAAGCTGACTCTGCCATTGTTCGAGGTTAAGTTTTTCTTTAAATACCGGAATTAGAATGTCGTTACTTGCCGCTACAAATCCCCAGAAAAAGAACACAGATATCAATGTAACAAAGGCCGAACGGTTAGTTTGCATAATCTTTTAAAATAAATTTTATCTAAAGTATTGATTTATGCGAAATATTTCGTTTTTAAAAAAGCTGTTTATCAACATTTTATTTTTTAATTCCTTAAAAGCTATGTTTATCTTTGTCAAACGAGCGTTTCGTAAAATTTTAATTTATGCAGCTACTTAAACCTTCCGACTTTCAGGATTATGAATTAATTGACTGTGGCGACTTTGAGAAACTGGAACGTTTTGGGAAATACATTACCATTCGTCCTGAACCACAAGCTGTTTGGCCAAAAGTGTATTCCGATAGTGAATGGGAAAAGCTGGCTCACGTAAAATTTGTTCCTCATTCTTCAAGTAGCGGTGACTGGAAAAAGTTAAAGCAAATGCCTGACCAATGGGAAATCAAATATCAGATAGGCGCTCAACATTCAAAGGAAATCGTTTTTCGATTGGGGCTTACTTCTTTTAAACATGTTGGCGTTTTCCCTGAGCAAGCTGTGAACTGGGACAAACTATTTTCTTTCCTTCAAAATAAACCAAAAGCAAAATTTTTGAATCTTTTTGCTTACACAGGTGGTGCGTCTTTAGCGGCGAGGGCGGCAGATGCGGATGTAACCCATGTTGACAGTATTAAGCAAGTAGTGACCTGGGCCAATGAAAACATGCAAAAATCAAAATTGGATAATATACGTTGGCTGGTGGACGATGCTTTAAAGTTCGTGAAGAAGGAAATACGTCGTGGTAATTTTTATCAGGCAATTATTCTAGATCCTCCGGCTTTTGGACATGGCCCTAACGGCGAGAAATGGAAGTTGGAAGACAATATTGCAGAAATGATGAGCGGTGTTTTACAATTGCTAGACCCAAAAGAACATTTACTCATTTTGAATGCCTACTCCTTAGGTTTTTCGGCTTTGATTCCTGAAAATTTGTTAAAACCTTATGCTCAAAAAAATAAATCAGAACTCACAATCGGAGAATTATATTTACCCGCCAAAAGCGGTATTAATCTGCCACTGGGTGTTTGGGGGAGTTTGTTAAAGTGAATTGTTTTTTGAAGCAAGTTTAAATTTTGAAAATCCTGACACGAAATATTTGGATACTTTCTTTGGTTAGTCTATTTAACGATGTGGCCAGCGAGTTGCTTTATCCTGTGATGCCCATTTACTTAAAATCTATTGGCTTTTCGATAATTTTAATTGGCCTGTTGGAAGGCTTTGCGGAAGCTACTGCGGGACTGAGCAAAGGTTATTTCGGCACTCTCAGCGATAACAAGGGAAAACGTTTGCCTTTTATTCAGATTGGTTATGCGTTCAGTGCTATTTCAAAACCGATGATGGCGATTTTCTCAAATATATTTTGGATTTTTTCTGCAAGAACTTTAGATAGACTTGGAAAAGGAGTGCGCACGGGATCGCGGGATGCGCTTCTTTCAGATGAGTCAACCCCCGAAACAAAGGGAAGAGTGTTTGGTTTTCATCGTTCTATGGACACAGTGGGCGCGGTTCTCGGGCCTTTGTTAGCCTTGGTTTATTTGACCTATAATCCCGAAAACTATAAATCTCTTTTTTATTTAACATTATTTCCGGGACTTGTCGCTTTAATTTTTACGTTTTTAATTAAAGAAAAAAAGAAGGAGTTTGTAGAAAAAAAATCTAAGCCCCGTTTTCTTGATTTTTTAAAATACTGGAAAGAAAGCCCTGCTAATTACCGTAGACTAGTTGCTGGTTTATTGGTTTTTGCCCTTTTTAATAGCTCGGATGTCTTTTTGTTACTTCGTATCAAAGAAGCTGGGTGCAGCGATACAACTGTCATTGGAGCGTATATTTTTTATAATATGATTTATGCTGCTTTTGCTTTTCCTCTAGGAATTCTGGCTGACAAAATCGGTATGAAAAAAATATTTATTAGTGGTTTAATTTTATTCGCTATTGTTTATTTTGGTATGGCTTTAGTACAAGAGAAGTGGCTGTTTTTTATTCTATTCTTTCTCTACGGAATTTATGCCGCAGCCACTGACGGTATTGCTAAGGCCTGGATAAGCAATATTTGCAAAAAAGAAAATACAGCTACCGCTATTGGCACTTACACCGCATTTCAAAGTATGACAACACTTCTGGCGAGTTCGTTTGCGGGACTATTTTGGTTTTCGTTAGGGTCATCCCTAACATTTATAATGAGTGCTATTGTTGCCATTGGGGTTTCTGCTTATATTGCAATGCTAAAGAACAGGCAAGAAAATGGTTGATTTTAAAATAAGCGTCAGATTTTAAGTCAGAACGTTTTTAAAAATATCAGAGACGCTCATTCATTAATTGGAATTAAGAGTTTTGTTCAAATTCCTAACCTTTATTTTACTAGTCCTTTATGAATTATTTCCTTTAAAACAGTCAGGTCTACTTCTTCCAGTTTATTGATATACAAACAACCTTTTCCGGTTTTGTGTTTTCCTAATTTTTTCAGAAGTGCTTGTTGTTTTTCTACTGCACCCGTAATATACAAAGAGAGGTTTTGCTTGCGTGGTGAAAAGCCCATGACAAACCAATCCAGTTCTCGACCGTTTTCATATATTAAACGTTTCTCTCCAAAACCTATAATGGCCGGACCCCACATCTTAGCCTTGGCTTGGGTGGCTTTTTCCATCAGATCTATGATAGCAAAAGAATCTTTTTGTTTTTGCGTCTCTGGTATTTTTTTGATGAAGGCGTCCACACTAAGGTCTGTCTTTTTTGTTTTTAGTTCTGGCATGAGATGAATTTATAAATTACGAGTAATGTCTAAAAGGTTGTAGATAGTTAAATTTAAGATAAAATTTTGGTCAAAAAAAAATCCCCACATTTCTGTGAGGATTTTTTATATAGTCCGCTTAGGCGGAAAAATTGGCATCGTCTTACTCTCCCGGGCTTTAGACCAAGTACCATCAGCGCAGGCGGGCTTAACTTCTCTGTTCGGAATGGGAAGAGGTGATCCCCGCCGCAATAGACGCCATAAAGGGATTAAATAGTTTATAAAGTTAGAAGGAGTTAGAAAGTATAGAAAGTTAGTGCAGGCACATTGAACTTTCAAAACTTTTTAATTTTCAATTCAATTATAATTTAATCAGCACACTAAAT
>CALMND010000376.1 GCA_937868565.1 uncultured Bacteroidota bacterium
TTTTAATTTTTCGCTGAAAATCAATCGGGTCATTTAGATTGGCATTCTTCAGTGCGGGAAACACGTATCCCTGATTTTGATCCTTGAACGGCAAATAGTAATCCAATACTACCTGTGCCATCTCAGGAATAGGCAATTCCACGGGTTTACCGTTTTTGCGCATGATGTATCGGATCTTGCCATTGTCAAACTTCGACCAGTGTACCGTCAAGGCATCGGAGATACGTTGACCGGCAAAAGCGAACGCAAACAACCACGCATTCTTTGCATGGATCCAGGTGTCGGTACGTGCTTGCACAACAGCAGCCTGGAGACTGGCAACCTCTTCTTGTTCAAGCCCTACTTTTTGACTTTTCGGCTTTGACATCGTGTATTCCTCAAAGGGGTCTTTTTTGTTCGGCGAAAAATCAATGCCATTACCACGATTGTAAACGTTTTGAATGATGTTCATGTGATTAAACACATACCTTTTACTTAAGCCTTTTTCGGTGCCTATAAACGTGTCCAGCTTACGAAGAAAAGTAGGAGTGATCTCCGAAAATGAAAGATCATTACCAGATCTTTGGCGAAGAATTGACGGTTTAGAAAATTTGATTTCATTAGTTGGTTTGATAGGAAATTCTTTTCCGCCATTTACAAATGACCAAATATTTTTTCCTTTAGATTCAATACTACTAGCATCATCATATTTATTCCTGGCCTTATATTCCTCCGCCATTTCTGCCAGGAAGTCAAAAAAAGTTTCTGAGGTGGCTTCGCCTCTTAACTTTTTTACAATTTGATCGGGAGTAAATCTCGATTTGCCGCGGTTAAAATCCAGAACCAAATCTTCAGCTTCAGCATCCTTCGATTTTATATCACGATTAATGTCTTTGTACTTCTTGTTAGTATTTAATACCTGTTTTTCCTCCGGATCCCAATCCTCGAATTTAACGTTGGCAACTGAAATATATTTAGGTTTTCTGTTGTAGGTAACACGGAGGCAAATGGGGTGGGTTCCGTCCTTATTCGTCTTTGAGGTAAACAAGATAATCTCTGATGTAATTTCCATAAAATCAAACGTTCGTTGGGTCAAATGTACGAATAACTTTTGATTCTGGTTTAAACATGGTTTAAACATTTTGCGAAATCCAGCGAAATTTAGCGAAATGTAACATAATCCTGTAAAGCCTGTATTTGCTGGCAAAATGCAGTGATATCAAGCATTCTGTGTTGTTACGTTTTGTTAGATTATGTTAGCTCGTTGGGCTCATAACCCAAAGGTCGTTGGTTCGAATCCATCTCCCGCTACCATTGATACCCTCGGCAATTGTCGAGGGTTTTTAGTTTTATGGAGTTTGTGGTTTATATACTTTTCTCAAAAAAATGTAATCGAAACTACGCCGGTTCGTCTAGTCATCTGATTCAAAGATTTTATTCTCATAATATTTTTGGCAAGGATAGCACCCGATTATATCGTCCCTGGCACATAATACATGTAGAGTTTTTTGACACCAAGGAAGCCGCACTTAAAAGAGAAAAATATTTCAAGTCAGGTCGCGGGTCTGAATTAAAGAACAAAATAATAAAGGATTATTTGGCTCGTTGGGCTCATACCCTTCCCTGAAAAGGGAAGGGCGTTGGTTCGTGCCGATAGCTATCGGCACCATCTCCCGCTACCATTGATACCCTCGGCAATTGTCGAGGGTTTTTAGTTTTATGGAGTTTGTGGTTTATATACTTTTCTCAAAAAAATGTAATCGAAACTACGCCGGTTCGTCTAGTCATCTGATTCAAAGATTTTATTCTCATAATATTTTTGGCAAGGATAGCACCCGATTATATCGTCCCTGGCACATAATACATGTAGAGTTTTTTGACACCAAGGAAGCCGCACTTAAAAGAGAAAAATATTTCAAGTCAGGTCGCGGGTCTGAATTAAAGAACAAAATAATAAAGGATTATTTGGCTCGTTGGGCTCATACCCTTCCCTGAAAAGGGAAGGGCGTTGGTTCGTGCCGATAGCTATCGGCACCATCTCCCGCTACCATTGATACCCTTCAGCAAAACTGAAGTTTTTTTTATTTTACAGCAAGCCCAAGGCTCTGCTTTAAGGCGATGACGTAAAATAAAAAAACAGGACTCGCATTAGCGAGGTTGGTTTCTATTGGTTAAGCCCTAACCTGCTGGATCAGCGAAGCTAATCCATCTCCCGCTATCAAGTCGCTGAAATTCTTGTAAACATAGGGTTTTTTGCAAAATTTTAGAGTGCAATTGATACGAAAGATTATTTTGTTTTAAGAGGTTGAATAATGTTATATTAGTTTTTCGTATATCCTGACTCACGCTTACTCTATGATTTTCAAAAAAACTATTGTAAAAAAGAGACTACCTTTTTGGATAGCCTCTTATTGTGTTTTATGTCTCGTCCTGAAATAAAAGTAGATTACTCCTTAATTATTTTAATTGTTTGTTCATTACCATCCTGGCTTATTTGTAAGAAAAAACTTCCATTTGCTTGATTTTGTATGTTAATCGGGTGTTTTCCTGCTTTTAAAATTTCTTTATAAACTGCACGCCCTGTTATATCTGTAATTTTAACTTGTGCGTTTGCTTTTAATTCAATAGTAAACAAGCCATTGTTAGGGTTTGGATAAGGATTTTGCAAACTCGCCTCAGTACCATTAGAAGACTTAATATCTAAGCAGCGTGTAACAAACTGCGTAATGGTGCTTGTATTCGAACAGCCATTTATATCTGTTCCTGTAACTGTATAAATCGTATTAACACTTGGCGAAATGATTGTAGTAGACGAAGTTGTATTGGTATTCCAGGAATACGTACTTGCACCCGAAACTGTTAAAGTGGCCGATTCTCCCTCACATATCATTGTTGAGTTAGTAACGGCAATTATTGTAGGCTTAGGATTCACACTGAGAGTTAAACTTTTAACAGCAGTACAACTATTTACATTTGCCGTTGCCGTAGCGGTATAAACCGTTGTAATAGTTGGGCTTGCAACAAAACTTGCGTTTAGAACGGCATTGCTCCAGGTATAAGAACTCGCCCCAGAGGCTAAAATAGTTGCTGAACTTCCGGCACATATAGTATTTGTTGAAGCCGCAATGCTAATAGTAGGAGAAGGATTAACTGAAACTGAGGCACTTGCTGATTGAGTGCATGGCCCACTATTACTGGCAAGGGTAGTGTTGAGTAAATAAACTGTTGTAACACTTGGACTAACATTAATTGATGCGTTGTTTCCAAAGTTAGTCCAGGTATAGGTTGTTGCTCCGCTTGCAGTAATAGTTACAGTGTTACCGTCACATATTAGTGAGTTACTTAAAACAATTGTTGGTGGAGAAGCTAATGAATATGTGATTATAACTAAGCCATTGCCAGTTTGAAAACTGGGAATAACAGCAGTGTTAGTAAACACACCAATAACCGTATTAGTGCCGCCAGCACCTCCGCCACCAGCGCCTTTATCGTTACCACTGCAGCCTGTTGTTCCAGCAGAGCCACCGCCACCGCCACCGCCACCGATAAATCCTCCACCGCCACCGCCACCACCTGGTATGCTTTGAAAAGTAACACAACAACATGTTTGGCCATTACCACCAACACCACCTATACCGACATTATTTCCAGCTACACCTGGTTGGCCTAAAAAGCCACCACATCCAATGCCAGCGGCACCACCAAAACTTGAAGTGGAAGTGATTGTACCACCACCACCAGCGCCTGCTAAGCCCCCAGGTGTAGGGGCATTGATACCAATTAAGCCATTTGCACCGCCACTTCCACCGGTTCCACCCATTACATTAAAAGGCGATGGCGTTGTGCCTTCGCATCCTCCACGACCACCGCCACCGCCACCTGCAGCAACTAGTATTCTACTGATTGCAGTAACTGCATTTAAGCGAATGTCTGTAGCACCGCCACCGCCACCAGCATTCTGACTTCCGCCGTTACCACCTCCATTGAACCCCCCAACCGGAGTGGCACCGGCACCACCTACAAAAATATTTAGCACACTGCCCGCAGTTAAGTTATTACTAACAGCAATGACTTTAGACCCCAGTCCACCTGCACCTCCGGTTGATATATTGCCACCACTGGCGCCAGTTCCTCCCTGTGCACCATAGCACTCTAGGGTTACTGATTGAACGCAAGAGGGTACAACCCAAGTTTGCATAGCCCCGGTGAAGCTAAATGTTTGAGTTAAAACCTGTGCGCTTAATGGCAAGCAGCCAAAGGCAATCGCGGAAATTGACAGTATTCTTTTTTTCATAATTTTTATTTTTTACACTAACGTAATTCAAAGGTATTACTTTTTATTAGATTAATTCATGAACGGCAGGTTTTACTTTATTAACAGTTCTTTTATAAACGATTTGTTTAAGAAGACTGTTAAAAAATAAATTTTCAATGTTTTTAAGAGTCATGTACATAATTTTTCATTTGTTTTTTCGTAAAAGGAAGTCCTGTTTTATACTATTTTTTTAACAAGTTGTGAAGACAGCTTTTGAGTTAGTAAACACGCTTTATACCCACTACCACAGGGGATTGAGAAATAAAAACATGCTCAATCTCTTGTTCAAACCATTAGTGTAAATCCTTTGCCTATTTTAATAGTGCAAAGCAGCAACCCTGTGATATGTGGTGATGAAACGGCAACGCTTACTGTTAGCGGCGCAATTAGTTATATCTGGAGTAATAACTCAAGTGCGAGTGTAATAATGTGTATCACAAGTTACGGATACCAACTATACTGTTGTTGGCACAGATGATAACAATTGCACAAGCAGTTCGGTTAGAACTCAGTCTATTTCACAATGCCTTGGGTTTAACTTGCTGAATGAAGATAACTTAGTAACCAATTATCCGAATCCTAGTAATGGTAGGTTTTCTATCAGGACGATCGTGGATGCTCACATTATTATTACAGATGATTTGGAACGCGAAGTAAAAGATGCGATACCAATTAATTTTAAGAGTCACAAAGTGGAAATTACAGATTTAAACAACGGTATTTGTTTTGTAATTGTTAAAGTGAAATGGCAAACTATTACTAAAAAAAACAGTAGTGCAACGTGAATATTTTAATCAGTTGCTCTTTCTTTGATACCGCAACAGTTGCTTCTTCTTTCCTCAGGAACTCCTTCTCGTTGCACTGGTGAGGGACCTTGGAGTTTCTGACTTTGAATAACCGCACTAAAATACCGGATAAAATCTGTAAATTTAACCGTTATATGAGAATTGTTCTGGCATTACTTTTTAGTTCTTTTTTAGCCCAAGCACAACTGGATTCAGCTATCACTGTTCCTTTAGTCGGGATTCACTTCGGCGGACAATTGCCTTCCTCAGACATGGTAAACCGTTTTGGCCCTAATCTAAATGCCGGCGCTTGCTTCTTAATCAAGACCAAGAAGAATTGGTTATTTGGTATCGAATCAAATTATTTGTTTGGAAGAAATGTAAAAGAAGATGTTTTAAAGCAATTGAAAACAGCAGAGGGCTTTGTAGTAGATAATCTAGGGAATCCGGCAGATATTAGGGTTACAGAAAGAGGCTGGGGAATAGATTTTGTAACAGGTAGAGTATTGAAACTTGGAAGTTCAAATCCCAATTCCGGTTTGGTGATCAGTGTGGGGCTCGGCTATTTGCAGCACAGAATTAACTTATACGATGTTCAAAAAACTATTGCAGCAGTTAAAGGAGACCGTGTTAAGGGTTTTGATAGGCTAACGGCTGGTTTTTCAATCACGCAGTTTATAGGTTATTTGTTTTTAAGCGAAAACAGGTTGCTTAATTTTTACTTTGGTTTTGAATCCTGTCAAGCCTTAACTAAAAGTGTAAGAAAACTAAATTACGATACCGCTTTACCGGATACAAAAGAAAGATTGGATGTTTTAACCGGATTTAGAGCTGGTTGGATATTACCTCTTTACAAAAAGAAACCAAACGACGTTTATTATTATTGATTTACATGGGGATGCTTTTATACAATCTGGTAGTTCGTTTATATGGTTTTGTAATAAAGGTCTCTTCGTTAAATAATCCCAAAGCGAAACAATGGATAACAGGGCGTGAGGAATGGAGGGGAATGTTAAAGCAAAAAATTTCGGAATTAAGCTTTAGCGAAAAAATTTGGATACATTGCGCTTCATATGGCGAATTTGAGCAGGGAAGACCTCTCATTGAAGGGCTAAAAATAAAATATCCTGGTCATAAAATTATACTTAGTTTTTTCTCTCCTAGCGGTTATGAGCCCTTTAAAGACTGGAAGGGTGCAGATATAGTTTGTTATTTGCCTCTGGACACCAAGCAAAACGCTATTGATTTTCTTGATATTGTAAAACCCAAAACAGCTATTTTTATTAAATATGAATTTTGGCTTTATTTTTTGGCTGAATTGAAGAAACAAAAGATTAATTCATATCTGATTTCCGCGGTTTTTAAAACACATCACCCCTTCTTCAGATGGTATGGTGGTATTTTTAGGAAA